>JAYYHM010000543.1:0-2960 GCA_036148415.1 Planctomycetota bacterium | reverse complement strand
TTCTCATCGTAATTAGCTTGAACAGAGTGATAACTAGGAGGGGAGTCGATCAATGGTTTTGTCATTGGAGGAATAGAGCCGAGCATTGCAAACGCTGCTCGGCTCTTTACTTACTCAATGCTTATTGTCTTGCAACTACATTCTGGAAGAGAGGGTGGTCAGCCCTTCCGCCAGCCCGCAGATAGGCAATCAGGTCAGCAATTTCTTCCGCAGTGAACGTGTCGAGAAGACCTGAAGGCATCATGCTCGCCTGGGCGGGCCGAGTCGACTCGATTTGTTCTCGATCAACTTCTGACAGTCCGGAGGGGTCAAGCATATTGGTCATCACACGCAGTTTCGTGCCGGACATGTTGACGACACGACCAATCACAACCCGTCCATCGTCCGTGAGAAATTGAGTAGCGCCGTATTGATCGCTCACTTCAGCACTTGGTTCCACCATGGATACGATGAGGTCTTTGGTGCTGAAACGTCCACCCGCTGCAGTGAGATCTGGTCCAAGAATACCGCCCTGTACTCCCATGCGATGGCACTTATAGCACTGAGCAGCAGCGAATACCGATTTGCCCTGTTCAAAGTTTGGCTGACGCTTACTGTTGTCAATCACTTCAGCTAATTCGTCAACCGTCCATTTTTTAACCAAAGCACGGGGCGCTTCACCCTCGGCGGCTCCATTCTCTGCAGCCGGTTTTGCTTCGAGAATCGAGGCGAGTTGTGATTTTTCTGCATCGGAAACATTTTCGAGGGCGGCGTTCTTTATATTTCCAATGAAACCTCCAAACGACATCCCGCCGCGTGCGGACTGAATATCGTTAAACCATTGAAAGTAATCGGCACGAAGTTCAGGATTCCAGCCTGCTTTGACGCCTCTCAGGGTCATTGCGTAGTGAATCTGATTTTCTTGACTTGGTGAGGTTTGCATTTCCGATACGATCTTGCCCGTCGCAGAATCGTCCTGAAGATAGGCCAACACCTGTGCTAATTCACGGTCAACTTCGTTCTGCCCCGTGGGAAATCGTGATCCCAACTGATCCACCAAACGCTGTCGATCCTTTCCCCCAATCGCTCCAAGACGAATAGCAATCAATCCGTAGGCACGCAGAAGGTCGATTTGCTCACTTGAACTCAGGCTTGACCAGTCTACATCTTGTAGGGTATCGATTGCGAGTTGGTGGTCCGCCTCACCTCCGCAACGTGCTAAGGCAATGACTGCAAGGATCCGAGATTGTGAATCGGTGAGTTCACCTAGCTTGGTTCTCCACTGATCAACTGGCTGATGCTCCAAGGCGATACGCGAAGCAAATCGAATCCCGCGATCTGAGTGACCGAGGTTGGAAATAGCGAGTTGCAGTGACTCTTCGGTGGGTTCAGCAAGATGGGTTGCTTCGATGCGTTGTCGTAGTTTGCGAAGCTGACTTGCTTGCCTCATTTGAGTCTTTTCTATTCTTTGGTCCGAACGGCCACCAAGCCTTCCAAGATTTCGGATCCGTTTTGCGATCCTGCTCAGTCCAGTAGGTTGGTTTAAATCTTCTTCGGTACCCATTGCATTGGTCGCGCCGGTGTAGCGAATTCGATAAAGGGCACTCTGAGTACGACGGCCGCCTATGGTGAAGTAAAGTGCCCCATCCGGATGAACGGCAAGGTCGGTGACAGGTAGGGGAGCTGCGGTCGCGAAGGTTTCGTAGTTCCCTGCGTAGCTACTACCGTCTTCACTCAGGTGGACGGCATGAATATTCCCGTAACTCCAATCACAGATGAATAACGCGTTTTGATATTTCTCGGGGAAGTTCGTCCCGTAGCCGAAGCAGATTCCGGTGGGTGAACCTGGGCCAATATCGACCGCTGCACCGAAAGAATCTGGATAGTAAGCTGGCCATTTTCCCGTGCCGTTTCTCCATCCAAATTCAGCACCGCTAATCACATGATTGATTCGTGTGGGTCGGTACCAAGGAGTACCTACATCCCACTCCATGTCCGCGTCGTAGGTGAACAGTTCGCCTTCGCGGTTGAGAGCGATGTCGTATTGATTTCGGAAACCGGTAGCAATGAGTTCGAGGTCCTTTCCATCTGGATTCATGGAGAGGATGAAACCACCAGGGCCCATGCGATTAGCGTTGTGGCCTCGAGCGTCAGGCATTCTCCCGAGTAAATGATCTTCACTCCAATTCTTTGGAACTCGACTTCGTGAAATCTCCTCTGGCAAGTTGGTGTTGTTGCCTGCGCAGGTGATAATGCGCTTTCCATCTTGGCTTAGGATTAAGGCGTGAGGTCCGTGTTCAGAACCACCATTCATTGGAACGATTCGTTCTTTCTTATCGTACTGATCATCGCCATCGGTATCCGTGAGTTTCCAGATTCCCGCTATATCGCCTCGGCTGTTGACGTTTGCATAGAGGGAACCGAAAGCACATAGGAGCCCCTGTGCTCCTTCAAACTCAATCTCTAGTTTTTCAATCTTTGCTGGGCTCTGACTGACGTCGATGCGATACAGACCGCCGTATTGGTCACAAGCGATGAGTCGATTCTTGGGATCGACAGTAAGGCTGACCCACGAACCCTGCGTTGGACCAGGCACCTCATAGATGAGGTCAACTTCAAAACCTTCGGGAAGACTGAATTGATCAACAGGCGTCGCACCGAAACCCGCTGCGAAAAGGGAGGCTGGCATCAATAGAGCAAGCAGGAGGTACTGTGTGGCAGAAACAACGCGTCGCATGAAAGACGAATCCTTAGAAAACAGGGATTGAATTGAAACTTAACGCTCCGGACTACAGGGCGATTCAGCCCCAATGATAACCGCACTAAGGCATTTGCTCCAACTTTGAAGCCGTTGTTATCATTTTAGAGAGAATTCGTGACCTGAAGGGTTCTCGCCTACAGAGGGGTTTGGAGTGGGGATTGTCGCTGCATTTGCTATGGTTTAAGCCAAAGACAGCGGAGTAGACAACTGAATCGGGAGC
>JAYYHM010000542.1:0-4239 GCA_036148415.1 Planctomycetota bacterium | reverse complement strand
AGATTTCAAAACGAACCTCTCTCGCTACCTCCTCGATTCATGCTGGTAGTGGAGGGGATATCCAGTTCATGTTTGCCGAGGATATTCTCGGTACTCACGAACCTCCCGATCCGCGGCATACCAAGCAGTACCGTGACTTTTACAAGTTGGAGCAGGACTTGCAGGAAGAGCGTGTTGGTGGCTTTCGTGGCTTCATTCAAGACGTGAAAAGCGGTGCGTTCCCCGAGGCTAAACATGTGGTGAACGCGCCAGATGGACTGATTGAAAGATTTCTAGTCGAAGCAGATCAAACGCATGCATGATTGCTCAAGGCGAGTCAGAGCTACGCTAGGCATCTACCTTTGTGGTCTGCTTGGGAGGTCAGGTATCATGCTACAAACCGCAGCCAGTTCTAGATGCATCGAAAACTCAAAATGGTAGCGATCCTGATTGGAAGCAGTTAGACTGAAAAGGTAGTCCTAAACATTAATACCCCACGCAGTTTGCCGACTAACGCCCTAGATGACAAGTTGGAGGTCGAACATCATGCAACGTCGCCAGATCTTGAAATCCGCTGGCTGCACACTTTTCCTTCCGGCACTGGAAAGCTTCGGAAATGTATCGCTCAGCCCTGATGACGCCGAACTCAAACGACTTTTTTGTATCAGCATGGGGTACGGTTTTTTTACCGATGTTCTGCCGCAAACGGGCGGTGCAGACTACACATTCAGCGACCATATGGAGCCTCTGAAAAAACATAGAGAACGTTTCACGCTCTATTCCAAAATGAAGTTTGGTGGGAATCATCACAACGACCATAGGTGTTTTGTCGGAAACACCACTACAAACCCTGACTCTCTCGACCAAATCGTAGCGGATCACGTCGGCCATTTAACTCGTGTTAGGAATGTGGTCACCTTCATTGGGCATGCTCATCATCACATTGTCGCATCGTGGCGGGATCGGCTACCGGTAATGCCGATTCAATCAACACGATTGCTATTCGAAACACTTTTTGCCAAGACGGATAAGCAGACGCAAGAACGACTGCTCGCTCATAAACGTAGCGTCCTCGACGGATCCCTTGAGGAGGCAAAGTCGCTTCTTCAGCGTGTGTCGGGGCGAGACCGACAGAGATTAGAGGAGTACTTCGCTGCGTTGCGTGAATCGGAACAGGAACTCAATAAATCGATCGAGTGGCTCAGCAAGCCACGCCATGATGTCGAATTTCCCGTGACACCCACATTCGAGAATAACTTTCTCGCGAACGATGTCGACAAAAAGCGATTCTTGGATAATCCGCGTCAGATCCAACGCGGAATTGCATTCGACATGATCTACAAGGCGTTCAAGTTCGACGTCACACGCGTCGTCAATTTCTACATGGTTGGCCTCGATAATGATCATCACATCACGACACATGATGTACCGAAATCCGAAGATGCACGGATTAGCTTGACCAAGTATGACTCCTCTTTCTTCTCCCTGCTGTCAGACTTTTACACCAAACTAGCCAGCACCAAAGTCGAATCTGGGAAAACTTTGATGGACGAGACAGTCACCGTTGCGACAGGAAACAACAGTATTAGCCAGACTATGGGGCCTCATAACGGAAATGAAATTCCTGTCTTCGTTGCGGGAGGCCAATTTGCAAACCATGGAGGGCATGTGGTTCGCAAAGGTGAAACCACTTGCGATATCTACCTTTCGATCCTTCAGAGATTTGGGATTGAAAGAGATCAATTTGGCAACAGCCGTCAGATCATCCAACTTTGAAATCATGATGACTTTCAGAATCACGAAGTTTGCGGCGTTGTTGTTCCTGTTAATCGGAGTCTGTCACTCAACATGCAGTGCGGATGACCGCTTGCATGCACAGAAATTTTTCAACGCGTTCTGTGTTTCCTGTCACGGCCCAGAATCGCCGGAGGCTGGAATCCGTCTGGATAAGATCGACCCGGGGCATTGGAAGGAATTCAGCCTACTTGAGGATATCTACGCGGTGCTCGAGAGTGGTGAGATGCCGCCGGAGGATGCGCCGACACATCCGGATCAGAGCAGATCTATCGCGTTGCGAATGTTACTCGCCAAGCAGCTTGGCTCGCTCGCAGATGAGCAGAAGCCGGGGATGCTAAAAAGATTGAGCCGAGTTGAGTATCAAAATACGATAAACGATGTATTTGGTACTGAATTTTCTCTGATTGACCAATTACCACTCGATAATCTTGACGCTGGGTTTGACAATAATGCGGATAACTTGCATCTGTCGGCGGTCGATATGGAAGCGTACTTCAACGTTGCCAACCGAATTGCTGAAAGTGTCGTCAGCGACAAACCCGCTCCACGAGTCGTCGTCTATTCAACTAAAAATACAGACATCGATACGCACAGTCACAAGGACGATACAAAGGGATTCGCTCCGTCACTTGATCGGGATTCCCGTCCGCTAGTGTTTGCCGCACCGCCCATCCAAATCAAAATCAATCCATCGGTTAAAACGAGTGGTGTTTTTCACATCGTTCCGCATGGATTTTATATTCACGCCAAGTACGTTGCTGGCAGTCGAGCCGAAGAAAGATTGCCAGCTGTAACCGATGTGACAGAGATTGATCAGGCTGACTCACCAGCGGTTGGCCACTCGATGAGCTACGTCCTACGGAAGAACTCTGGTGTTGGGCAAAGTATTGTTAACGTGGTGCCGAGAAATGCTGCTTGGCAAGAATTTGATCCCAGCGAGGGGTTTACGACGCACCTTTCGTCCGTCGACACCGTCGTCCTGAGATGCAACTCAGTTCAAGGTAGCGAAACTCAGAGAATGTTTTGCATTGAGAAAGCGACGATTACCGGTCCGGTGTATGATTCTTGGCCGCCGAAGTCGCCATTCTACGAAACCTATTGCAAAGACATTGATGATTCGACTGGTTACGAAGCATGCGAAGACATCCTGGCACAGCTTGCAAAGAAACTGTTTCGACGTTCCGTCTCCGACGCGGAGATGCAGCAAATCTACACACTCGCGAAGAATGAGTTCTCACAGGGACGTAGTATCTACTCCGGTCTGCAGGCGGGGATTCGCGGAATGTTGTGCTCCCCAAGTTTTCTCTTCAAACGGGAAGGCGTATCAGGAACTCTAGACGATCACGCAATCGCAGCGAGGATGTCTTATTTCCTCTGGAACTCCTTGCCAGACGAGACGCTTTTTGAGTTGGCGGAACAGGGGAAGCTCGGCGATCCCCAGATCCGGCGTGAGCAGGCGATTCGTATGTTGCAAGACAGAAAAGCCGATAGGTTTATCAATGACTTTGTCTACCAATGGCTTGATTTGGAAAAGCTGAAGATTGTTGAACCGGACCTGAGTATTTTTACGGTTGATGAATTTGACCTAGTTCGTGAACAGATCAAGGAGGAACCCATTGAGTTTTTCAGAGAAGTACTTTCGAGCAACCTGAGCTTAGCCAGTTTTATCGATTCCGATTTTGTGATGATCACGCCGGAACTCAACTACATCTATCGGATCGAAGGATATCCAATTGCGAAGCCTAGTGAGAGGCCAGGAGCCAGTAAAATCTCACCGAAGGATTACAGACCGAAGCAGATTACTTCTAAGTTCTCCAAAGTGATGCTTAGCGATGAGAATCGATATCGCGGTGGGCTGGTGTCCCAAGCCGGATTCATGCTGATGACGACAAACAATGGTGAATACACAAATCCGTTTTACCGCGGCGCTTGGGTCTTGAAGAGTTTCTACGGGGACCCTTTGGAGACTCCAGATGATCTAGAGATTTCGGCGCTGAGTCCACCGACGAAGACGGCTACGATCAAAGAAACGATCGATGCACATCGTGAAAATGCTAGTTGCAGTATCTGCCACAATAAGATGGATCCTTTTGGAATCGCTTTGGAGAACTTTGATGTCATGGGGCGTTGGCGGGACGAATACACTGAAGTGGGTAATTATTCCGCCGCTGGCAAGAACAGGGGTAAAACTACAGATCGCTTTGCAGTGGACACAAAAACGGTACACATGGACGGGCGAGTCTTCGAGGGTCCGCAGGGCCTAAAGAGCATCCTGATGGAAGATAAGGATAGGTTTTCCAGGGCGTTCGTTGAGAATATCCTGTCTTATGCGATGGCTCGCCAGCTCACCTTTCTCGATCGTCAGCATGTTGAAGATCTTTACTTACAGTCCGCTGTGACGGATTTCAGGCTTCGCGAAATTCTGTTGACGATCGTCTCGTCAGACTTTTTTGTGAGACGATA
>JAYYHM010000541.1:0-6339 GCA_036148415.1 Planctomycetota bacterium | reverse complement strand
TCAGGTTATCTGGGGCTTTATTGGATTTTATTTATCTATGCGGGCAGGTGGATGCTCCACGACCGTTCGTTTTCGCTGGGTTTCAGCGTTGCAATCGCTTGGATAGGCCAGGAGTACATTAGAAATTACCTCTTATCAGGTCTTTCCGCCTGCATGCTAGGACACACCATGGTGCACGCCCCAGTAGCGATGCAAATTGCTGCGTGCTTTGGTTCTTACGGGGTGAGCTTATTCGTGGTCGCCGGGAATCTATTAGTCTTCCAGGTTATCCGTTCCCGAACCGTTTATAACTCCATACCATTCCCGAGCTGTTGCAAAACAGATTCCCCGAGCACTGCAACCGAGTCCAACGAGGATTCAATGCCATGCAAAGCGGGCAGTCCTGAGACAGCTACGAGCTGGCGTTTAGATAGCGCCCTTTCTATCGGATGGATCGGTTGGGCTTTAGTCTATGGAGTGTGGAAACTGGAAGCAGCGGAGAGCCAAAACGCCGAGACTCTTGGAACATATGTCTTAATCCAACGCAGTGAACCGGTTGAATACATTCAGCCAACAAGCCGAGCGATTGAAATCTATCAGGCTTACGTCAGGGAAACACTCGATGCACTGTCGAATCAAGCCGGTCCCATTGATGCGATTGTGTGGCCGGAATCGATGTACTCGGCTGGCAACCCATGGATGGAGATCGAGAAAACTAAAACCAGCCAGAGTGCCGCAAGCTTGAATGGACTACGGATCGCTGCCGAAGCAAGCGGACTCACCGTGTTAGATCTCAGACGGGCGATCGGTGAAAGCCAGAAATACTTTCAACAACGATCTCAAGCGTTGATCGATGCGTCTCAGGCGACACTCGCATCGGGTGATCCCGTTCAAGTTCTAGCGGGTTGTGGTGTCATGCGTTATGCCGCCGAACCAGAAGTTTACTGTGGTCTGGTTCAAATCGGTCAAGATGGTGCTGTTCAACATTGGTACGGCAAAAATCACCTGGTGATGTTCGGTGAATACATCCCGGTACTCTCTTCGATCCCTTATTTGAAAGACCTGTTGCCACCTGGCATGGGCCTCAAAGCCGGATCGTCCGCGCAGCCTTTCGACGTCAACGGCGTGAATCTGCTACCCAACATCTGTCTCGAGACTGCGGTTGAACGCGTCGCGGTCAATCATGTCCGCGAACTCAGAGAGCAGGGTCAGGACGTCGATGCGATCGTCACCGTGACCAATGACGGTTGGTTTGATCGCTCATCAGTGGTTACTCATCATCTGCACTGTGCTCAGTTTGTAGCAGTTTCCACCGGGCTTCCAATTCTTTCTGCTGCTAACAACGGTCCCACGGCTTGGATTGACTCCGAGGGAAGGATTGTTCGGCAACTCGGTGTCGGGTCGAACGGGTATTTGGTCGCGGAACCGAAGCGGCCCCAAACGAAAACGCTTTACACGCGTATCGGTGACTGGCCTGCACGCTGCTTGGGACTCTACACCTGCCTACCTGTTTTGGCGGCCCTGATTCGAAAAGTCTCCGATCGGAGGAACAAGCAAGCATCGGACTAGAACAGGGGCTCCGAAAGGGTCCGCTCAGTGATCGCTCGACTAGTCAATTCCTTTTACGCCACCACCGGTCGCGCCTTGATAGAGAGGCATGTGCCGATAGTAAACTTCTAAACAATAGATCGACAGGCAAGTGGTAAAGAGTCGGCCAGAGTTCTGACCCCATCGATCTTGTTGCGGCGCCCAACTTCCATCTTCCCGGCCGGATTTCACCTGTGCATTGGGTAGGTCCACTCGCATTGTGTTGTTCCATTGTTGCCAGGGTTCTGCACCATAGTGATGCAACACTTGAGTGGCGTAATACCAGTAGTAGACATCTCGATCGGAGAGGGTGAACGGGGCATCCAACAGCAACGCTTCGATGCCATTGCGTAGTGGCACCTCGTCTCGGCTCCATCCTAGATATTGTCGACAGAGTAATCCCTCGGCCGTCATCGCGGGTGAGGGTGCTTTGCGAGGCTGGTAGCCGTACCCCGCCCCATCGAAAGATTCAGCCGAATCTAGGTACTTGGAGACATTCTCAAAAACACTCTCTCGAACCTCTAAGCCCGCTGAACGTCCACTCTTCAAAGCCATGACAAACCATCCGGTCACACTCGTGTCACTGTCAAAACCGGGTTCGTAACGCCAACCTCCTAGTGAAGCTTGTGCATCCTGAGCAAACTTCAGAGCCAATTGAGCACGATCCCTAAGCCAAGAATCCTTAGTCATTCCATATAACTCACAAATGGCGATGGTGGCTTGCGCCTGAGCATAGAGTCTCTCGTGACTCCGAGCGCTCTTGGCGAAGAACCCGCTGCGATCCTGTAGCTTGATCAGGTAGGTCATCCCCTTCAAGACAACGTCCTGATATTCACCAGCCATGTGTGTGTGCCCATCGCCCAGGAAGGCTAGAAGCGCCATGGCAGTCGCTGCTGCTTCGTTTTCTGCGAGTCCTCCATCGGAGAACGGCCCACGCAATCTCCATCCGCCACAGGCTTTATGATTCCGTTTCAGCCACTCCAAACCGCGTTTTAACGCATCCTGAGTCTCGCCAGTCCCCCCGTAGATCTGTAGTAGAGCCTGTTTCATTGCTCCACTTCGCCCTTGAAACATGGGTTTGAGTGCTACCAATTCCATTCCCACACCCATATCCAACGGGGTTGACTCCTCAACCGTCTCCAGATCTGCCGAATCAAAGATGTCATCCAAGTTGACTTCGGCTTCGGAATCCACGAGGGACTCCGAATCGCTGATGACCTCCTCCGAGGCGATGGAAAACTCGGCAAGTTCAGTGACCTGCTCAGCCTTACCCTGCCCGATGTTGAGAATCAGCTTTCCTACGCCCGAACCGGCGGGAGTAGAGAGAAGAGCTAGAACGATCAGCAGGATCAGGTGGAACACCATACTGACAAGCCAGGGCGGGGCTTCACGGGTTATCTGATCCGTGGTGCTGGGACCGTCACCTGCCTCAGCGTCTGCGTCTTGGGCGGACGGGTTCGTCAGCCTTGACGGCTCGGTCGCTGGGCCGGCGGATTTGGGTGAAGCAGCCTCTTTGACGGATCGATCCAAGGAGTCCAGTTCGCCCCTCCACCGAACTCCCGCTGCGGATCCGATACCGGACACCGTGGATGGGACATTCTCTGAGTCATCAACGGGCCGCACGGGTGGAAGTGTGGCACGCATCGGCGGAGGAGGTGGCGTCGGGCTGGCTGAGGCTGGAGGAGTTGGAGGAACAGCGGGCTTTGCAGGCGGCGGATCTTCAGCATTGTGGCCGTGCGACGGGCGTGGCGGACGTGCTGGAGAGGGCTGATTCATGGAAAGCCGAAACCTCAGCGAAGGGTGGATACCGGGGTTGCCCCAATGGTAACGAATTTTCGGTGCTCCACCGAGGATCTTTTCGGCTCTTCGGGCAGATTGAATCCAATCAAACACTGTTGGCTAGAGCCAGCAGGGAACGTGAACCGCGTACAAACCGGCGTTTTAGGGTCGTGACGAAGAATTCTTCACCAAGTTAACAGTGTGACTTGACAGTTAGCAGGCGTTGGTCGATAACACTCGTGCGGGATGGAGCAGCCCGGTAGCTCGCGAGGCTCATAACCTCGAGGTCGTCGGTTCAAATCCGGCTCCCGCAACTCAGACCCTGCGATCGCATGTAGCTAGCGACCGTGGGGTTTTTCATGCGCCGACATAAGTCGTCGGCGATTTATCCCGTTATCTGTTAACGACTTACGCCTTCCTGGTAGCCTGTGGGCGTGTCTTTTTTTGGCCCCCGCCTCACCTAATGAACAGACCGGCGTTAAACGCTCACTAGCCGGCCCAAAGAACATTCAATGAACGATCTTTCCCACACCGTTGAAGAGATCACCAAGGCGGATTCCGTTGAACTAGGGGAGGTGATTCAACACCTTTGGAGTGGCTATGGTGTGATTCAACGTGCAGTCCTTCGCGGACTCGAACACGAGGGGGGCAACGAAGGGTTACCCGTGGTGATCAAACACATCGATATTTCTCAGGTGCGAGGCAATCCACGAGGTTGGGGTAACAAAAACGCGCACCATAGAAAGGTAAATTCATACAAAGTCGAAAAAGCTTTTTACGAACAGTATGCAGATCGCTGCAGCGAGGGATGTGTTGTCCCCAGCTTGATTGCAACCCATGAGAAACCTGATGCACAGGGTTGGCTTATCATCTTATCGGATCTCAACTCTCAAGGTTTCGCTGAACGAAAACACTCCGCTGAAACACCCGAAATTGAGGCGTGCCTCGCATGGCTGGCACATTTCCATGCAACCTTTCTAGGTGCCGCTGGCGGACCCCTTTGGCCCATCGGAACCTACTGGCACCTAGCCACTCGACCCGATGAGCTGAAAGCAATGCCATCGGGCCCACTCAAAGATTATGCAAAAGACATTGACCAGCGACTCGACCAAGCGAAGTACAAAACATTAGTTCATGGGGACGCGAAAATCGCTAATTTTTGTTTTTCTGATTCGGATCGGCCCTCGGTTGCTGCGGTGGACTTCCAATATGTTGGCGGTGGTTGCGGTATCAAGGATGTCGCGTACCTGATCAGCAGCTGCCTCAGTGAACAAGAAGCTGAAAGTTTGGAGGAATACTTGTTGGAATTCTATTTTCACCAACTCCGCGAGGCTCTTTCCACGACCCATCCAGAAATCCCAGTTACTGATTTGGAACTGGAATGGCGTGAACTTTACACTTATGCCTGGGCAGATTTCTGCCGCTTTCTTCAGGGTTGGTCACCGGGTCACTGGAAGCTAAATCACTATTCGAATCGAGTCACGCGATCGGTAATCAAAAGACTCGACCATGAATCGGACGCTTTCTAATCTTCCGAAAGCTCCAGCTTGTTTTGGGGCAGAACAATCATGGGTCCAGAGAGAAGAACCCAAACTCATTCAGTTGTCGTTTTATTCTGCGTGTTCTGGAGCCATTCCTGCACCTGTTCAACCACCAGCCGCTGCGACTCGTCCCAAGTCATCGAAGCTTCCTTACCTCGAACTGGACCCAAGCCGTGACCAGCGTTTTTCACCTTTACAAATTTTACTTCCGCTCCCTTACGCAGGCCTACTTGGTGGAAGTAATGGGAAAGCTCGGCAGGAACCGTAGGATCGGTATCCCCGTGAACCAATAGTATCGGTGGACTCGTCGAATCCAAATGCTGATCAGGGCTTACCAGTGTACGGATTTCATCGGCAGTCATACCACCGGAAGGCTTCATGATCATTGCTGCTTTGGTCTGGCTTCGGTTGGGAAATCGTTCCAATCGTTTCTGCCAAAGTTCAGGCAGCATATAGGTGGTGGCCCCAAAGAATGAAATTCCACCAATCACGGTATGATCGCAGTCCTCCCCCATCACCTCCCCGGGGAGGAAGTCACTCTTGGTCAGTGCACAGAGTAATGCCTTGGATCCGCCCGCCGAGGTTCCCCAGGTAATCATTTGATGAGGGTCAATCTCGAATCGACCTGAGTTTTGGGCCAAAAACCGCAGAGCATCCTTACAATCCTGAAACAGGTGATGGAAACCAACGTCTTCATCTTTTCCCAGCAAACGATTTTCGATACTTGCAATGGCAAGTCATTTACTGTTGAGCTACCGAATGATCAGATCTCCTTTGTTGTAAATCACATTCTTTGAACCACCGGTGTTCCCACCACCATGGATATAAATGAGGAGTGGTGCACGTTCGTAAATCTTGCGTTTCGGGTGAATGAAATCTAAACGATTCGTAGGTTGACCTGTATCCGTCCGATAAGCGATGTCCTTTTCCACCACCAAACCCATTTCATCACTTAGCTTGCCCTCCATTGCTTTCGGTAAGGAATCACTTCCATTTCTTCCGGGTTTGGACTGAGTGCGTGCAGCTCTCTGCGCAGCGGACCGAAGCATGGCTCTCATCTCCGTGTCCGAAAGTTTTCCGTCAGCGTCACGGTCCAGTTGTGGGAACCGTTTTAAGGCTTGGCGTCGCACCCTGCTTACCTCCGACTCAGAGATCTCCCCGTCCTGATTGAGATCGGCTTGGGGAAGAACTCGAAGCAGTTGTTGCCGTAGTGCGTTACCTCCCCGCGCCACCGCGGTGACTGCCGCGATCAGCCCCATGACCATCAGACTTAGAAAAACTTTTCGCGCGTGCATGATCGAACTCCTCTAAATATTTCTTCAATACCCGATCACACCCCGGCAGCTAGACCAACCCCAGATAAGCCTTCCGGTTTCGAGGTTTTTCCCCACTCTGCAAGGGTTGGGTGCGCGGAGTATCTGTGAAAACAGAGGGCGATGCAAGGTGATTGCTT
>JAYYHM010000540.1:0-14810 GCA_036148415.1 Planctomycetota bacterium | reverse complement strand
CTCCCCTGGGAGTACGAACCAACAGATCATTATTCCTCGCCGCAACGTCCACTGACTCATCCTGATCATTTAACGCACGCTCAATCAACTGAATCGCTCGCGTAGGAACGATCGTACTTGCCCCACTTGTTTGATGATCGCCAACTGCCTGTCCTAAACCTTCCATTCGAGCAAGACGACGACCATCGGTTCCGACAGCAATTACTTTCTCGCTCTCCAATTCTAGCAGGACACCCCCCAACGCGAATCGACTGCTCTCGGAGTCCGTAGCGAAGACTGAGCGTTTGACCATTTCACGGAAGAGTCGTGTTGGAATGACGTGGTATTTATCTTCCTCAAATCCACTGACACTCGGAAACTCATCCGGGTTTCCTCCCGGGAGGCGGAACTTACTCCTGGTTCCACTAATCCGAATACCAGACTGGTCAGTCTCTAGTGTCAAAGTGGGATCATTGCTTTCCCGAAGAATCGCCATCGTCCGCTGAACCGGAAGTAAAGCAGTACCCTCTCCCTCCACTTCGATGCCTTCTTCTACATCGAGTCGAATACCGACTTCCATATCGGTTGCGGTCAAAACAATCCGATTATTAGCTGCAACAAGCTTCACATTCATCAGAATCTCTTTGGGAGATCTGGTCGGTGCAATACTGGCAGCAAGAGTGAATGCGTTGGTTAACGATTCGCGTTGACAAATAATCTTCATGAAACTTGCAATCAGGAGCGTTGGGTCATGGTTAGGTTCACGTTTTTCATCCACCTAGTATGACTATGCTATTCGCTGCTTGGCACCCGTCTTAGTGCTCCAATCTACAGTTTTTATAATCCTGCCAATGGACTGTTTTACCTAAGTAAAGATATTTAACGTCATCATCTTAATGGGATTAGAGATTTTGTTATTACTTTGGTTGATTGTCGCTCTAAGTGTAGATTTAAAAAGAGTTTAGGAAACAAGAATGGAAGTGGAAAAGGTGTTCAAAAAGCTGTGATCGCTGTTGCAAACAACCCCGAATCTCAACAACCATTCAATAAACCTCTCAAAGGATGTCATCGAAAAGGACAGAAGACTAACACGGTGAATCGCATCTTGATCAACTTATCCACGGGAAAAAACTTCCATTTTTCCACAGAGTTTCACCAAAATCTGGTGTGTTGATGTCCAGCATGGTGACGTTTATTTGCTTAGCTGATCTTTGATGGAATCTAACGCATGGGCGAGTTGTGAATCCTTGGCTAATTTTTCCTCAGTGGAACGCAATGCATGGAGGACGGTGGTATGATCTCGGCCCCCATAAAAACTACCAATTTGTAACATGGTTTTGCTGGTTAACTGGCGAGCCAAAAGCATCGCAAGTGATCTGGCTCGAACTAGGTTCTGTTTTCGCGAACCACTGCGTATTTCAGAGCTCCTGATTTTGAAATGCTTTGCCACAGCACTTGTGATCTTTGACAAGGAAATATTCTTTGTCTTTGCGCCTGATTTCACCGCCAGTTTTATCGCTTCGCACGTAGGCGAGGATCGATGCATCCGACACCACAAATTGATAGACCGAATGAGGCTATCGAGCTTCCTTACCGAGACGTCTGCTTCAATATTTAGTAGCAGCTGTGATATTAATTCATCATTCAAATTCACTTTGTGATAGGTAGAGAGCTCCATTAGTATTTGTTTTCGAGCGTCGTAACCTGGAAGTGAGAGAGGTAATGTGATACCCGTGAGACAGCGGCTCGAAAGATCATCTCTCATGCCACTGAATTCTGATGGGCGCTTAGTGCAGGTTATGAACGTAGGTTTTTCGGTCAGTGTTCGTGCTTCGATGCGTAATGCAAGCTCTTCCTGCGAGGTGCCTTTATTATGAAGATGCTGTAAATCTTCCAAGATCCAGATTGATGCGTTTTGTATTTTTTCACGCAACGTCTGCAGCACATCGGCCGCTACCGTCTCCGTGTATTCCCGGTGAAAGTCATTCGAGGACATGTAAAGCACATCGATCGAAGCGTCTCTGTGTTGGCCTGCTGGTGAGATAGCTCTCTTGAACGAGTTGCCGGCAAGTTCTGTCTCTTGCAATCTTTTTGCTAGATGGATGACCATCGCTGTTTTTCCAGACCCCGAAGGACCTGTAAGCAGGATTGGGTTGCCATTCGGAAACACATTTTCTATCGATTGGTTCACGAACGCCGTTAACCGATTCTCCGAACCCGTAATAAAGTAGGGAAGAATGGGGTTGGACTGAGGAATATCCCGACGGCGGTTCCAATCTAATGGTGTTTCTATGGGGATCGAATCGAGTCGACTGTTTGGTTGACTCATTGGATCGATCATGGATAGGCCTGATTTAAATCGAAATCATTATGGGTGGCTTGGACAGGTCCTAGCTTACGCTTACTGATGGTTTCGATCGATAAAAAACTGTATTTTTCCACAAATTATTAACGCCGTAACCTACTGTATACACGGGAGATGCGTTCCACGGCGATGTCGATTTCTTCCCGTGTGGAAAACTTCGAAACGGCAAATCGAATTGAGGAGTGGATCTCCTCTTCGGAACATCGCATTGCTTGAAGTACGTGACTTGGAGGACTACTACCACTGCTGCAAGCAGATCCACTACTGCAGGCAATGTTTTCAAGATCCAGAGCCATTAACATTGCTTGCCGATCAGCCCCTAGAAAAGAAATGCAGCTTGTGCTGGAAATTCGAGGTGAATGGATTCCCTGAATTACTAAGTTGGGAAAGCACCTGAGCAACGAATTTTCAAGATGGTTTCGCAACGATTTACAATGCGAATCGGCTTTTGCCATATTTTTGCAGGCGATATCAATCGCTTCCCCCATTCCCGCGATCAGAGCAACAGGTTCCGTTCCCGGACGACTTTCCAGCTGCTGTTCTCCTCCGAATAGTATCGGCTTTAATAATTCTCCAGGGGCAATCCACAAGGCTCCGACACCGGGTGGACCGTGAAATTTATGAGCGGAAAAAGAGATAGAGCTCAAACAACTGGAGTCCAGTTGCAGTGGAATTTTCCCAACACATTGTGTGGCATCCACATGAAATTTGGCATTATGTTGGCGACACATTAGAGCCACCTCATCGATCGGTTGGATCACTCCCGTTTCATTATTTGCCCACATGATCGAAACTAAAGTTGGCTCACGGTTGTCGTATTTCAGAAGTTCGGATAAATGCTCTAGACAAACTTCACCCGATCGGTTGACCTGAGCCCAGTCTACTTTTTTCCCTTGATTCTCAAGCCACTTTCCAACCGCTAGAACACTAGGGTGTTCAATTTTACTGAGGATAAATCTCGCGGCAGTGAGACCACGGAGTATCAGGTTGTTTGCCTCCGTGCCGCTCCCGGTGTAGATAATTCGGGCACCTCCGGGGAGGTCCAAAGCCGTGCCTAGACAAGTTCCTATTTTTTCAGTGGCCGCTTCTACCACCTTTCGTGCGGACCTCCCCCGCCTATGAAGGCTTGAGGGATTACACGGACCTTGGGACATCACCGAGTTCATGTGTTGGATGACGAGCGGATCAAGTTGTGTAGTTGCGGCGTTATCGAGATATATTTCAGTCACGGAGTTAATGATCAATCGCTTGGTTTTTCAGGTATATAATGACACGTCGAAGACAGACCAACAAATGTGTCTATTCACTCTTACGGCCAGCTAAATTTAGGAAAGTCTCGTCTGGCTTCTTCGAGGATTTCCTTAGCAATTTCATACTTCCCTTGGGTCTTAAAGTTACCAGCCAAACGGAGGTAATCTGTAATCAACTGCATTTCCAAGTCAGACTGAAAATCAGATGAATTTCCAATTTGATTCGCCTTTTCCAGAAGCGGTGGAATGAATAAATAAAGTTCTCTTAGCGCAAGCTTTTGGATGACAGGCCATAGATATCCAGCCGCAGTGGGATGCTGTTTTGACCAGGTCTCCCAATATACGGCACCATCCTTTTCAAGGATCAAGGGTTTGAATAGTAGCTCGGCATCGGCTTCGGTTGTTCCAGTCAACCCTCGAGCGAGGGAAACAAGGTCCCAACGATTGGGCAAACCAGGCGAAGTCGTGATATATCCACTGGTGCGAAAAAAATTCAAAGTGGGGTTGTTTACCGTTTTCCTGCGAATAGGGGTAATTTGTTGCTCAATGATAGGTATTTCATAGAATTCAAAAGTCCGCTGCTGGAAATGGGTGGGGGAGAATTCGACACCTGATACACGTCCTTGAAGTAAGATCAGAATTCCCAGAACCACCGCAACAAGAAAAGATGTAATGACGGACACCCAGACTCGTATAAATAGACTGGAGTGAGGTTTTTTGGGAACCGATTTCATAACGCTATACTTAGTTCAAAGCCTTGTAAAAACATCTCCAAAATAGCTTAACCTCTTCCCGGATGATTTTGAGTCACCACCTGCTAAATTAAGGCTATCCAAGTGATGCATACGAATAGTCAGAAACGGAAAATTTGAGACGAAATGGATCCAGCTTCTTTTTCCATTCCCTGCCACCCCGGAGCTATGCGAGGCAACCAGACCTGGAGTCTAGCTACGGCTAGATGCTGGAGAGAACAGTTGATAGCTCAGTCGCAATTTCAAAATAAAATGAGGTATGACAGAGCAGAGTCTAGATCCGTGACCCAGTTCGAGAAAGCAGATAAAACCACTGAAATTGACCCGGAAGATCCTCGTAAGGCCAGACTGAGAACAGAGGCTGTTTTATTACTATCCAAAACGGCATTAAGTCCGAGGAAGCTCGCACAACTCGCGCACTTGGCGGATGCAACACAGGCTCGTACACTTGTGCGCCAGTTGAATAAAGTTTACGAAGATCATCGAAGAGCAATAAGGATTGAGAATGTAGCGGGTGGCTATCGGATGTTTACACACCCTAGCCTTTCGCCATGGCTTACACGTTTAGGTCATGTTCCAGCAGCCATACGAATATCCACTCCAATGATGGAAACATTGGCCGTAGTTGCTTACCATCAGCCTGTATCTCGAGCGAACGCTGAAGCTGTGCGAGGGGTAGGATGTGGCGAAATATTGCGACAGCTAATGGAGCGCGACCTGGTTCGAATCTTTGGGAGGAGCGAGGAACTTGGTCGACCCTATCTTTACGGCACCACAAAACGTTTTCTAAAAATATTTGGTTTGAAAAATATTGATGCCCTCCCACCGATACAAATCGATACTTTAGTTGATGGCTCAATCGAACATTCACCCAATGAAGATTTATCGACACCCAAGAAGGAGCTTGTCGTGAGTAATACTGTCGCGCCTGTTCTCGAAGAGACTGAATTCACTGTTGTTGATCCTGTTAGCGATTCGCAGAAGTCGTCGACCAGCATAGAGGAGCACACTCAACCTATGTCTGAAATCGAGGATGAAGAAAATCAATTCTACGACGACGAGGATGACGAAGAGGAAGACGATTGGGCCAGCGAAGAAGACGATGACTGGGATGAAGAAGATATTGATGATGAAGAGTCTGATGACGACCCTGAAAACCCTGACGACGATCCAGAGGATACATGGGAAGAGGTAGGTGATGAAGAATCAGACGACGAAGATGACTGGGAAGATGACGAAGAAGATGATGACTGGGAGGATGACGAATCAGATGACGATGAGGATTGGGATTAATTCTGATCCAGTCACTTAATCGAAATGATTTATCCGAATCGAGACTTCTCTGTCCCAGAAGAAGTTAGATTTTGAATCAACTTACCAATCCGATAGGTAGCAAAACCGTCCCAGTCTTAATCACCCAGGTTGAACAATTGACGTAGCGCTTCGAGTAAGCCTTTACGATGTCCTTCAGCAGCATCATCTCGGATGGATGCAAGTGGCGGATGAAGCAACTTGTTGATCAAGCGATCGAAAGACTTCTCAATTTCGTTGACGGATCCTAGATCCGTATCCTCTAGAGCAAGTTTATGAATTAGTCGTTGAAGTTCATCTTGTTTTAATTGATGAGCTTGTTCACGCAGCCGTTGGATCACCGGACCCGTTGCACGGTGATTGAGCGCTTGCATGAATTTATTGGTTTCCTCAGAAATAATTCCTTTTGCTTTTGGCCATTCTTTTTCACGTTCGCGTTGATTTCTTTCGCACGCACTGGCAAGGTCGTCAATTCCATACAGATACACATTGGCGAGTTCACCAAGCCTCGTATCGAAATCTCTAGGAACTGCTAGATCTAGGATCAACAGTAGTCGATGCCCTCGTCTGGCGTGGACGGGTTGGAAAGTTTCTAAATCTAAAATCGGTTCGGAAGCCGAAGTGGTTCCAATGACGAGATCCGCATCCATCACTTGATGTTCAAGGGAGTCCCATAAATCACTAGAAGCGTCGAACGCTTTAGCGACACTGATTGCTCTTTCATAGCTACGGTTGATCACGCATATGTCATTCGCTCCAGCGCCTTTCAGGTAACGCAATGTCTCTTGCCCCATTTCACCAGCACCGCATAGCAAAATCCGTTTATCTACTAAGTTGTCAAAAATCTCGGTGGCCACCTCACCTACTGCCACACTGGGAACACTAACGCGACGCCGATGTATTTCTGTTTCTTGCTGCACTCGTTTTGCCGCACGATTCGCCGCCTGAAAAACTCCATGAGTCAAGGGTCCCACAGAGTCCCAAGTGCAAGCCAGATCATAAGCCTGCTTCACTTGTGAGAGAATCTGTGCTTCTCCCACCACCATGCTGTCTAAACTTGAAGCGACCGTGAATAGGTGTTCGACAGCCTCATTGCCGGACCGATAAATCATCTGGTCAATGACTTCGTCAACAGACAGACCCTGTTGTTCCGCTAAAAAACTTGCAACGGCATTCTTGTCAATTCGCGATTCATCATCCGATGTCGTATATAACTCCACACGATTGCACGTGCTCAGTAATACGATTTCTGACGAGGGATATCGACTTCGGAAAAGGGTCAGTGCTTTACCAGCCTCTTCATTGGTGAACGAGATTTTCTCGCGAAATTCCACCGCAGCGTCATGATGACTGCAACCGATCATCTGTAATCTCATTGCAATCCTCCGTGACTAAGCCCCCGGTTCGCCTTTTGATAGAAGCAGATAAGCTGTTTATCAGAGGGAACCACATTGCTGCTCGTCTCTCGATTGACTCCTCCATGTGATGTGCTTAGTGCTCCCACAAGCGCCAGAATAAGGAAACCAAGGCTGGCAAATGTCATATAGATTGCTTTTCGGCTATGACTGGAGGAGGGGTAGTAGAATTCAAAAAAAGTTGTCAGGATCAACCAAATCAGGAGTAGAAAACTCAATGAAACAGTTCTGTCCATCAGACCAATCTGGCCGGTGCGATTCAGATTCATAGCGATGCCAGCGGTTAAACCTCCCGCAACTGAGATTGTGCTCAGGATCAGGCATCTGCGATTGACCCGGTTGAGTGATTCAAGATTGGGGAGCCTGAGCCCAGAACCAGCTCGTTTCTTTTTGAGTCGCTTGGATTGCATTAAGTACATGCATCCAGTCAAAAAGCCTAAGAGCACACCCAAAGATCCTAGCATCATTGATATGGCGTGAAGCTGGGTCCATAGTTGCGTGGCTTCCGTTCTTGAAAACGGTGGAATATCTCGTGAAAAGATAGCGACAGTAATCAGTATCAAGATGGCTGGCAGGAAGAAGAAACCTACTACTGTATCGGGCCTACGGATAAAGAAAATGAGAAAGGTGACGCCTAGAACAAAAGAAAGGATAAGGGACCAATCAAGCCAAGAAGCCAAAATTCCTAAATCCTCAGCATGACTCTGACTCGCACGCATCACCAGGTATGAGAAATGTGCGAATAAACCGAGAGACGTCGATAAGATCACAAGCAATCCGCGACCGGGAACGCGTCGCCAGAGCCGTGAAAGCTCAATCAACAACACCACGATGTAGCTGCAGAAAAAGCAGGTCACAGTAATTTCCCGCAGGAAAGCGAGCATGTTAATTTCCGAATTTTAGTTTTTTTTAAATCGCGGGTTCATGAAGGGGATCGCGGCTACTGGCTTCTACGACCAACCCGTGAGCTACCTATGATTTTCTCAGTTAATGAATTCATTTCAAGATTCTTCGCGGGATTAATCTCGATCATGAGTTCTTGCCACTTGTTGTGATTCCATCGCTGATATGACTGGGTCCCATCGGCGAATAAGCGGACACGTATTGCATGATCGCGATAGGTAAAAACGGAGGGGATCTTCTTCGAATTCAGAATATTGAGCAATAGTTTTTCGTTCGGCCTGCGTCGACCACTGATTACACATAAAAAGGGGTCACTCCATTGGATAAAATCCTTGGTCTCTTCGGTTAGACTGCCGTGGTGTGGGGCCATCACAACCGTTCCTCCAGTCTCATATTGCTGAGAAATAAGCTCGCGCATGCCTTTCCCTTCAATATCTCCAGGAAGCACTAAGGTGTAACCACCATAGGAAATCTTCAATACCAAACTCGAGCCATTGTCGCAGTCAACGATCCAATGTTCTGGCGGATGTAAGATTTCCACGTGGTCAGGCAGACGGACCAAATGATCCCCGCGACCGACTTTAGACGGAACCGCACCAACAAACCGCGCTTTATCAAACAATCGTTTTAAATTTACAGAACGACTGTTGAGGACTGCGCGGGTTGTATAGATTCCATCGATTATGAATTGATCCAATAGTCTCCAGATCCCGTTGTAATGATCCGAGTCAGCATGGGAAATAAATAAAGCATCCAAACGGGAGATACCTAATTCCCAAAGCGCGCTAGCTGTCACTTTGGATGCACGTTGCGGTTGTCCCAGACTTCCACAGTCATAGAGCCAATTCTGATGATTGGGCAACTGAAGAACCACGCTCGTTCCGTGCCCAACATTTAAGAATACAACGTCGAGGCTATCTGGTTGAGTGGCGGGTCTTAGTTGGGTCGCCTGAAAGAGGATCCATGTGCCTATGAAACAACCGATGTAAGATCGTTTCAGCATGGGTGATTTCAAGAAGGGAACAGCCGACAGCATCAGGTAAAAGCAAATTACTGATGTTAGGGTCGGTGAGGGCAACCAGTAATGGCCATTTTTCATTTCTGATGAGATGTCGATGAGTCCATTGATGAAATCCAGAATAAAATTACAGGGTATCCCACACAGTCCACCAAGGCCATCATGAATTAGACACACCAGAGGCAGAATTAAGCTTGTGAGCAAAGCAAAAACCAGCAATGGACCTATCAATA
The DNA here is from genome assembly GCA_036148415.1 of Planctomycetota bacterium. Classification (GTDB taxonomy): domain Bacteria; phylum Planctomycetota; class Planctomycetia; order Pirellulales; family Pirellulaceae; genus Rubripirellula. The sequence goes on along the minus strand of JAYYHM010000540.1, from coordinate 5,584 downwards.
GATTTGTGAGGATGCTGATCGGGGAGATGAGGTTGAAGTGAAACCAAAGAAAAGGCGCGGTCACAGCAAAAAGTGCGGTGCTGAGATACATGCTTTTCAGAGTCACCTTTACAAATGAGCGATGGATACCTTTCATGAATCCGCGATTTTTTTGTTTTTCACTGGAATTGTCGGGTATATCACCGGTCGCTTTTGCAGGAGCTCTTTCTCTCAATGGTGTGCGAATCGTCAACAGTGTTCCCACGGCGAGAAATGAAAGCTGCACACCCATGTCAAATAGCAACATGCAATCACACGAAATAAAAATAAGCGCGCAGAGAAACAATGAATTAACAGAATTGCTTGAACGGTTCATTCCTGTTGCTGCCAAGCATGTAATCACCATGGCACTTGATCTTAAGACTGGAGGTCGTAGTCCGGTCACGAAGCTATACAGAACGCAAATTGCGACGATTAGAAATACTCTATACATGGTGCGCATCCGAACCATCGATGCGGTAACATTGAAGCACCACACGACAAGGCCCAAATGAAGACCACTCACAGATAACATATGAGCCGTTCCGGTCACCAAAAGCTTTCGTTTGGTATCTTGATCGAGTAGTTCACGACATCCTAAAGCGAGAGCTGACGCGAATTCTGCATTCGGTCGCTTCAAATGCTTAAAGAATTTTTTTAGGGCATAGTCAACCAATGACTGGGAATGATTCCAAAGTCCATAGAAAGGGTTGGTGTTCATTCGAGTAATGGTGATCGCAGAGGCTGAGTAGCATTGCAAGAAACCACTGAATCCCCGTCGGCGGTGAATGACCGAGCGATCCACCTCGCCGGGATTCGTGGGTGCAGCATATCCCTTCACTTTCCCGAGCAACACAATTTCACATCCTGTGTGTAATTCAGGTTTATTTCCGCTGAGAATGACATGCAAATGACCCGATGCGTTCTGGTGTCGAGTCCCGATGCGAATCTTTTGGACTCTGATGTCAAATCTCGTAACATCAGTCTTGCTATCATCCAACCGATGATCTAGCGACTTCCTATTCCTGACATCACTGATAATGGTTCCACTCAACACACAGGGTTGGGATATCTCATCCAGTGCGTGAGTGATCGAGAATTGCTGGTTTTGACTCGTTTTTAAAGCGTGATAGCCAGCGAACACAGGAATGCAGGCTAGAGAACAGACCAGCGTGCGTAATGATGCAGCGACCGAAAAATGTAGAATGCTACACAGGGTAGCGGAAACGCAGATCCAAAAAAGAAGTCGGGTTGTTGGGTCAATGGCGCATATCAACAGATCGGCAAAAAAATCAAGGCATATGCCACTCGCGGCACAAACCGTGAAGGGTAATATAGGGCAAGATGGAATTGGCTGTATCTGATTCTTAAAGAATGCCCTCGCACTTACAGATGACGCGGGTGTCAACAAGCTTTCGTCCCAATCAGCTACTCGGATTCGTCAAATATCATGCACCCATTTCAATCCAACCTTAAAATCAAGATGAGTCTTCTCAAGTTCAGTAGGTTTACGATGCTGCCGGTTTTTAAAATTTCGACGCGAGTGTTAGTGTCAAGTGGAATCATGTTTGTTCTGCTTGCGGCTTCACCATTGCGAGGGCAAGAAAAGAAAGACGATTCGTTGATGACAGGAATTGAATACCCGGAGACAAAAAAAGTTGAGGTTGAAGATGATTACCATGGCCATCTGGTCAAGGATCCTTTCAGGTGGCTTGAAGATACAGACAGTTTAGATACCCAGCGTTGGATTTCCGATCAGAATGCATTAACGGATCGCTATTTGTCGGATATCCCAGATCGCGACTCAATACGAGAACGGTTGGAGAAATTATGGAATTACGAGCGATTCGGTATCCCAACCAAACGCGGTGACTCTTATTTCTTTTCCCACAATGACGGATTACAGAATCAGAGCATTTTATACAGGTCCACGACATTGGACTCTAAACGGATGGTCTTGCTTGACCCTAATCAACTTTCCGATGACGGAACTGTAGCGTTGGCCGGTTACTCGGCTACCAAAGACGGACGGTTTCTTGCCTACGGAATAGCTGATGGGGGTAGCGATTGGCGTACTTGGAAAGTGCGTGATGTGGTTACAGGTAAAGATCTGGAAGATACTGTGGAGTGGGTGAAATTCAGTGGAATATCATGGAAGCCCGATGGTAGTGGTTTTTTTTACGGTCGTTATGCGGAACCCATCGAGGGCCAAGAGCTCATCGGAACCAACGAAAACCAGAAATTGTATTTCCATCGTTTGGGTGATAGCCAGGAACATGATGAGTTGATCTATGATCGACCCGATCAGCCAAAATGGGGTTTCTCTCCTAAGGTGACCGATGATGGTCGATTCTTGATTTTGGAGAATTGGAAAGGCAGCGAACCTCAGTCACAGGTATTTATCAAGGATCTCTCGGATTCCACTGGCTCGGTGAAACCATTGATCATTGGTTTCGATGCTGAATATGTCTTTGTTGGATCCAAAGAGGATGAACTGTTTTTTCTAACCGATCAGAAGGCGCCCAAACGCAGGTTAATTTCATTATCTGCAGAGGATATCGATCGAAGCACATGGAAAGAAGTGATTCCTGAAGGTGAGAATGTATTGGAATCCGTTAGTCTTTTTGGTGAATCTTTTTATTGCCAGAGATTGGCCAATGCTAGCAGTGAGGTCTTGGTGCATGATCTTTCCGGACGCGAGAAGGGTGGAGTAGAACTTCCAGGATTGGGTTCCATCAGTGGATTTGCGGGTACCCAGGATGCAGAAGAGACTTTTTTTTCGTTCACCAATTATGTCACTCCTACGGCAATCTACAGGGTCGATTTGGCTACCGGTGCAACCACCTTATGGAGACAACCGAAAATAGACTTGGATCGTGATGCCTTTGTTACGGAACAGATATTCGCAACAAGCAAAGATGGCACAAAGGTGCCTGTAATGATTACCCGTCGACGAGAGACGAGTCTTGATGGAAAGAATCGAACGCTGCTCTATGGTTACGGCGGCTTTAATATTTCAATTACACCGTCCTTTTCACCTGCAACCGCCGCTTGGGTTGATTCGGGTGGTATTTACGCTGTTGCGAATCTCAGGGGAGGCGGAGAATTCGGCCGCCAGTGGCATGAGGCTGGCATGCGGCACCAAAAGCAGAATGTTTTTGATGATTGCATTGCGAGTGCCGAGTACCTGATTGAAAAGGGTTATACCACCAAGGAACGTCTCGCGCTCCAAGGCCGCAGTAACGGTGGCTTGTTGGTAGGTGCGGTCATGACACAGAGACCAGATCTATTTGGTGCCTGCCTTCCGGCGGTTGGAGTCATGGATATGCTTCGTTATCAAAAATTTACCATCGGATGGGCTTGGGTCGCCGAGTATGGAAGCAGCGATGAGCCTGATCAGATTGCGAATCTTCTGAGTTATTCTCCACTTCATAATCTAAAACCCAGCACCTGCTATCCAGCGACCTTGGTGACCACTGCAGAAAGAGATGACCGAGTGGTTCCGGGGCACAGTTTTAAATTTGCTGCTGCATTACAAGAAGCGCAATCATGCGCGAGTCCTGTATTGATCCGTGTCGAGACAAGAGCAGGTCATGGGGCCGGTACTCCGACTAGCATGCGTATCGATGAATATGCAGATTTGTGGTCGTTTTTGATGGCCAACCTTCAGGGAGACTAGATTGACTCTCGCAAACCATCTTTCGCTGCGATTTGCAAAATTGACTCGATGTTCTGCCCATTCCATTGACGACTGGATTTCATGAATTTAGACGAACCCGCGCACAGTCCTTACGATCTGCACCTCCAACTATTTGGTTTTCAAATCCGAGTGAGTTGGACGTTCTGGGCCGCTGCAGCGGTGCTCGGTTATGGCCTAGCAAGTAATTTAGATCTATTTTTTGGTGAAGAGAGTCTAGGTGTCATCCCTTTATTGGCCCTATGGGCAGTCTGTATTTTCGTCTCCATTGGTATCCACGAGCTAGGCCACGCTCTGGCTTTCCGTCGTTATGGTATTGAATCTCGGATTGTGCTTTATTTCATGGGTGGTATGGCAATACCCACGCGGTATTCGGGGATCCGTGAAGGGCTAAATCCTCTCCAGTCTATGTGGGTGGCGTTAGCGGGTCCGTTAGCACAACTCGCCTCTGCGTTTGCGGTGATCCTGTTGTTTTCAGCTGCATCTTACGCGTGGCCAATTCCATGGCCGATTAATCGACTTACTTGGTTAGATGATTTAGCAAACGGAAAGCCAATCGATAGCGTAGGTTTGTATGCAATTGCCATCATGTATCTACAACCAAGTATTAGCTGGGCGATTCTCAATCTAATACCTGTTTGGCCCCTCGATGGTGGCCGAGTCATTCATTCTCTAGTGCAATTACAAGGCGGTAATATTTCAACGACCTTGTTTATTGGTCTCATTGCGTCTGCCTTAGTCGCGTTATTCGCATTCCAAAACGACCTTCAATTTTTGGGATTCATGTTTTTGTTCCTCGGTTGGAACAATTATCAGGCTGTTCAACAACTGAATCGATACAAATAACTAACAATCATTTGGATTACTTTTCTTACTTTAGTGATGGTTTTTACCCTCGTTAGACGATCACTATGGAGGCAGAGAATATTGTTTGGGGGTTGTTGTCATGGCCACCTACCAAAAAATATTTTCCTTGCAACCACTTTTTTTTAAAAAAAGATGTTGCGGAATCTCTGGAACCGCGTAAAGTTACGCGAAGTTTGTAACGGTTAGGAGGAAGGGCAGGACCGATGTTTCACATCAAAGCTTCTTCTTGTTAACCACCAATGACGATTGGTGAGCCGTGGCCGGTGGCTTTTAAAGCGGCGCTTTACAAGTCACGAGGACTCGCCAACGTATCTTTTCTCAGCGGAGGAAAACGTGGCCAAGAAAAAAGCGAAGAAGAAAGTAGCTAAAAAAGCTGCAAAGAAAAAAGCAGTGAAGAAGGCAACCAAGAAAAAAGCAGCTAAGAAGGCAACTAAAAAAGTTGCCAAGAAAAAAGCTGCCAAAAAGGTTGCTAAAAAGAAGGCAACTAAGAAAAAGGCTGCCAAGAAAAAAGCAGCCAAGAAGGTGACCAAAAAAGTTGCTAAGAAAAAAGCTACCAAAAAGGCAGCTAAAAAGCGTAAATAGTGTCCTGAGGACGCTTTTTGCGCTCCAATTGACCAACAAAAACCAAGTCGTGGATCTTCCTCGGCTTGGTTTTTTTTTTTACCAGGATTTACCGTGTGCTCTTTACCTTGATATCCAATCAGTCTCGTTCTAACGGACAGAATCTCAAGTTTCTTGAGGAAACGGATCCTTAGAGAACAGGTAAAGAGCCTTGGTTTGGCTTCTGTGAAGTTTGAAAAGCGACCTCTCTAACCATCGCTTTTGCAACACCGTCAAAGGGGGCTCGAGCTTTCTCATTGCTAGCAATGACCTCAGCTAATTTTCCTTCGTCCCCTGCGGTCCGTAGGGTGATATCGATGGGCAAGCATCCTAGGAACGGCACATTCAGCTCTTCAGATTTCGTTCGGGCACCGCCTTGTCCAAAGATATCATAAGTTTTTC
>JAYYHM010000539.1:0-3890 GCA_036148415.1 Planctomycetota bacterium | reverse complement strand
TTTGGCCGTTTTATTGATCCACCTCAGTCCCACCGCAGACCATTCATGTGCCTCAAATAATCAGAATGTCGAGACTAAGGAGAAGGATTCGCTATCGAACGATTTCGACCAAAAAGGTCCTAATGGCGGGATGTTGCAAGTCGTCAGCGGACTACAGGTCGAAACCGTTGTTTCGCAGAAAGGCATCATGTTCTTGGTTCTGACCAAAGAGGGTGAACCGATGAGTGCGGAGGAAGCTTCCGGGACCATGTTACTGAGGATTGCAGATGGAGATAAAAAGTACCGCATCCAATTACAATCTCTCAAGAATCAGGGAATCGGAGCTGCCATCGATCTTTCAAAGCTCGTTGGGAAAACTTTGTATATGGACGTTGAATTGACCGGTTTGCTTGAGAATTCAATTCAGTTCTCTGCGAGATCCGTTTTACAAAGTCGATTAAGCGATGAGATGCTCGTTCGACTACAAAAAACTTGCCCCGTGACAGGGAAACCCCTAGGGTCGATGGGTAATCCACCCAAAATTTTGGTGAAAGGAAAGCCCTTGTTTGTGTGCTGTCCACCCTGCTCATCCAAAATCACCGATAATCCAGATCCCTATCTTAGAAAATACTACAGCGTTTCGACCAAAAAGGTACGCCCCGGGGTTTTTGAATCCAATCTCTCCGACGCTGATGCAATCGCTGCTCAAAAAGTGTGTCTTGTCATGAACAAGGACTTAGGATCCATGGGTAACCCACAGAAAGTCAATGTGGATGGAAAGTCAATTTATATTTGCTGCGCTGGCTGTGCAAAGAAACTCCTCGCTGACCCAGAGAAGTACCTCGCGCTGATGGCTGATCGAGGGATTGAGCCCCCTGACTTTAAGTAGAAGCCAATCGAGTGAAGAAAATGATCATTACGAGTTTAGGACAATCATGAGATCGAATCGCGTCAAAGCTCTTTTCTTATTCCTATCGATATTCGGTTCTTTAGCAAATGCCAAATTAGCGATAGCTGATAAGTCGAAACCACCAAATATTCTCTTCTGCTTTGCGGATGATTGGGGCTGGCCTCATGCTGGAGCTTACGGTGATCCCGTGGTGAGAACGCCCGCATTCGACCGCTTGGCTAGGGAAGGTGTCCTATTCACCAACACCTTCATTTCATCACCCTCCTGTACTCCATCTCGGAATGCGGTTCTTACGGGTCAGCAATTTTTCCGCCTTGCCGAGGGAGCAAACCTCTACGGTGCATTGGACGTCCAGCAACCTACTTTTGTTCAAATGCTACAGAAAGCTGGATACCAGACTGGGCATTGGCGGAAAGCTTGGGGGCCCGGTAATTTCACTCAAGGTGGGTACGATTCGCATCCCTGCGGAGAGCCACAGCGTTTCACTGAATTCATGGCGAAACGCGAATCAGATCGACCCTTCTGTTTCTGGTTCGGGACTTCGGATCCCCATCGCTCCTACAAAAAGGGGAGCGGACGAAAGAGTGGGTTAGACGTCGACAAGGTTCCCGTTCCCAGCTTTTATCCAAACGTTGAGGAAATTCGCAGTGATATCGCAGATTACTATTTCGAAGTTGAACGCTGGAACCGAGATGTCGATACGGCTCTCCGTTCACTGGAGGAGGCCGGGTTACTGGAAAACACGTTAGTGGTGATGTCGGGTGATCATGGAATGCCTTTCCCACGGTGTAAGGGAAATCTATATGACTGGGGCAGCCGAGTGCCGCTTGCAATAAGGTGGGGGAGTGAGATTGCGAAACCAGGTCGCGTGGTCACGGACTTTGTTTCCACCACCGATCTCGCACCCACTTTTCTTGAGGCTGCCGGCATCCCTGTGCCATCCGTGATGACCGGTAAATCGCTGATGAGTATTTTGCGGAGCGAACGAAACGGCCGTCTGGAGAAATCGAGAGATCACATTATTTATGGACGCGAGCGTCATACTGACGCTCAGCAGGATAGTGATGACGGATATCCAGCACGTGCGATGCGAACCGATGATTATCTTTTTATCCGTAACTACGCACCAAACCGTTGGCCTGCCGGGACACCTGATTATCAGAACGCCTACAAGAAGAATGCTTGGCTGGGAGATTGTGACAACGGTCCAACGAAGTCCTACCTATGGATTAATCGAGATAAAACCCCAGAAATGAGTCATTTCTACGCGCTGAATTTTGGTAAGAGGCCAGCCGAAGAACTCTACTCGATGGAAGATGATCCAGACCAAACCGTCAATCTCGCTGCTGATCCAAAATATGCAGAAGTGAAGAAACTTCTGTCAGACCGTTTGACGGCTCAGCTCAGAAGGTTGCAAGACCCGCGGGAAACCTCTGACGAGGTTCAATTCGATGACTATCCATACATCGGTGGAGTGCCAAAGTACCCTGGGGATCAATCGTTCGAGCAGTACCGTATGAAATGAATCGCTCAGTGACGAGTTGAAGACTTCTGACTAAGTGTCGCACTTCCAGAGGCGTACGGAGTCAATGACAATTCGGCAATCGGTACCTCCCTTGAAAGTAAACCTCGGTCCAAGTTTATCCTTCACATTGATCAGGTCTACTGCTTCATGTCGGTAGGTTTTTTTGTGTTTATTGATACCCATATGCAGCTCACCCTTTCTGTATTCAATCACCATATTGATCCAATCCCCCGATTTGACCTGTGAGTCAGGTTCTTCAAAGGATGGTCCATTGGGTAACTTGATCCGATGCCCGCCACCTTCGAGATAATTGAAGAGAATCATATGGTGACCGATTTGGAGAACGGGTCGGCCTGGTGAGAGGTGCTTCCTCTCAAATTTGAAACGTAGATGACAGACAAGCTGCTCGGGTATCTTGTTGAGGTGAATCACCGGTTCGAGTCCGAGATGGTGATCACGCTGAAGCTCTTTCATCGCCTCTTCTTTGGAGTGAAATCTCGGAGTTACCAGCAATTGACCGTCAACGATCTCCCTGTCTTTCTTAGTTGCACCCCAGCGATCGCGATCATATTGACCATCAAAGTCATCCGAATAGATCAGCGTACCTTCTGAAAACAATTGAGACTCGAAGGTCGAAGGATCAAAGCCGTAGAGATCCACCGCTAGGAATAAAGTTGCTAGACCTACAAGAAAATGCAACTGAAGGGGAGACTTAGATGACGATTTTCGCATGCTCAGTTGCTCTTAAAATGGATCGCTAAGTATCGATTAGTTTAGTTCTACTTTGTCCTAAACGATTCGCTTAGAACCAGTGCATGAATGAATTCTTTGACGGAGTAGTCCTTGGACTTCGCTGCGTTGACAATCTCTTCGGCAAGCGTTTGGTCGGTGAATCCGAAGGGACGACCTAATCCATATTCGATCAAATGTTCGGTCATGCCATGCGCAAATTCGTTCTCATGAGTCGAAATGAGATCACGCAGTTGTTGGAAATCATTGAAAGAGGGTCCTTGATGGAAGGAACCCGAAGCATCGATGGGCCAGATTTTTCTTTTTCCGACACCCCTTCCTTTCTTGTCCAGCACTTGATAACTGTCTTCGATCCGCCATTTTCCCGCAGCGTCAAAATTCTCCATGCCGAATCCTATCGGGTCGATCTTTCGATGGCAGCTCGCGCATTGAGCTTGTTCTTGGTGTGCCAAAAGTCTTTCTCGAGTTGTGAGGATCTGGCCATCAAGCCTGGAGATTTGAGGGACATTCGGGGGTGCGGGCGGTGGTGGGTCATGCAGTAGATGACGTAAGACCCAAGCACCTCGTTCAACTGGACTGCTCATGATGCCATCGCTTCCCATTGCGTGGATGGCTGCCATCCCCAGTAATCCACCTCGAGGGGAATTCTCAGGTAGCTTCACTCTGCGGAATTGATCCCCCGTCACTTCATCGATCGAATAGTAATCGGCAAGAAGTCCGTTGATG
>JAYYHM010000538.1:0-4047 GCA_036148415.1 Planctomycetota bacterium | reverse complement strand
GACGACTTTGATCGAAGTGGGTGATCGCCATTTCGAATTAATCGACACTGGGGGTATGGGGATCGTCGACGAGGATAATCTGACCGATGATGTGCAGCGTCAGATTGAGTTTGCGATACATTCGGCAGATGTCATTCTTTTTGTCGTCGATGTGCAAACCGGGCAGATGCCTCTGGACCAGGAAGTCGCGGAGAGATTGCGTGGGTTGGGGCGACCAATTTTGCTTGTCGCGAATAAAGCAGATCAGCCACATCAGGACGCCTTATCTCAAGAATTTCACCGATTGGGTTACGGTGACTTTTTGTGTGTCAGCACAACGCAGAATCGTCATCGAGAACCTCTGTTGGAAACGATTGCTGAAAAGCTTCCCCCTCCTGATGCAGAGACCGTTGCCTCTCCACGAATGCATGTTGCGATTGTGGGTAGAAGGAATGTTGGGAAAAGCACGTTTGTGAATTCCTTAGCGAATTCGGAACGTATGATTGTGAGTGAAGTACCCGGAACCACTCGGGACAGCGTGGATGTTGTTTTCGAACTTGATGGGCAGAGTATTGTCGCCATCGACACGCCGGGACTCAGGAAAAGGAAGAGCCAGAGAACGGACTTGGAGTTCTACGGCTTGCATCGAGCGCAAAGAAGTATCCGAAGGGCGGATGTGGTGCTGATGTTCTTCGATGCCATGGAACCCGTGAGTAAAGTGGATAAACAGTTGATGGGTTATGTGATGGAAAATCACAAACCTAGTCTGTTTGTTGTCAATAAATGGGATCTGCTCGCGGGAGAAGTGACAACGGATCAATGGGTTGAGTATTTGCGTGCTCAATTCCCAACACTCAGTTACGCTCCGATCGCCTTTATCACCGGTCAAAAGGGACGGAATGTAAAAGCTCTACTCAATCATGCAACGATGCTATTCAAGCAGGCCAGGGAGAGGGTTTCCACTGGAGCCTTGAATCGACTCATCCAGTTTGCGGTGGAGTCACACCAACCACCGCTCTATCAGAACCGACGTCCCAAGATTTATTACGCGACTCAAGTGTCGACAGAACCACCGACGATCGTACTGATGTGCAGCGAACCTAAAGCTTTCGGTAATGATTATCAGCGTTATCTAATCGGAGTGATGCGTGACCACCTCCCGTTTGCTGAGGTGCCAATCAAGTTGTTCTTCGAGAAACGTAAGAGTGGTGAGGAATCGGGGGCTTCGACTCGAAAGTAGGTCTAACTCACGATTCGTTCGTGGCCAGGTTCAAGCCTTGATCATCGATCGTGTAGGGAACGATTGATTCATCGCAAGCGCTCCCACGATGCTTTGCGACCTGTAAGGCTCGACCTATCTTATTTCCTTCGCGTGTCTTGCCCATCAAAATGATGGTGTTTGCATTTGACAATAAATCACCGCTTTCGATAGGACGCGTGATTAGATCATCCAGCATCACTTCATGACTGGTGTAGAGAAGTAAGCATGCTACCTGTTCGTGATTGTATTCATGCTTGTGAATATTCTCGGCGTTTTCTCGAAACTGCGCACGGAAGAGATCTCGTGCCACCCAGTCATGTTCTTTTCGTAGAATCTGCTGATAGACGTACTCAAACACCTCGAGTTGAATGGAGTCGGCCGCGCGATCCGTAGGCTCGATGCCATCCATGACGCATCGCCTCACACCATGAACGAAGTTGCCGTAAAAAAAACCAATGGTCTGATCCAGTTTCCTCGCTTGCTCATATTTCCACTCACGCCATTGATCCGAATTCATGTCGCTTGCGGTGACACGCCGGCCTTGATAACGAAAAAGGTGTAAGCAATCTCGGCGTGTTACGCCTCGATCCCAAATCGAGTTCGTTAAGAGTTATTGACCTGCGGGTTGTTCTTGTAGATCCCAGTCAAACATTCGCCTTGCGTATTCAGAGTGGTTTTGTGAATCGCCGCGAGCGGTGAGATCAAATAAGATGCCACGCTCTCCTTCCTGAGCGGCACCAGCATTGGCGAAAGCCAGGCCTAGTTGCGTTTTGCCGATCCCTGTAGCGCCCATGACTACGGTGAGTGTTCCCGGAAGAAGTCCGCCCCCAAGCATGCGATCAAGTTGAGTGATCCCGGTCTCAATACGGTGCGTCAAGTAATTGGTCCTTTGTAATAGGTCTTGCGGAGGGTGGCATGCCACTGGAACAGAAGGTGATTTTACCGATCTGCTGAGGATAGATTTGGAATTAGTCAGCAACAAGACAATGACGATTCGCCATGCTGATTCCACTGACGATTGCTCCCACAATACCAACGAAACCCTGATCGGTTCCGCAAAGAAAAACATTTGGCAAATGGGTGGTCCCGTCGAGCTGTTTATCCGGGGCACCGTAAACCGCGCCGTTGTCATGCCAAGTGAATCGGCGGATAGTCTTCGGGGTGAACACATCGGTGTCAATCACATAGCGACGAAAGTCTGGCATGAATTGAACCGAGGCAGCCACCGAGGCCTCGTATTGCTCTGCTTTGGCAGCTCGATATTTATTGTCTGGCAGAGCACACCAGCGATCGTGATTAGCCAAGGTAGTGATGCGGATCACTCCGTCTGGAAGTTCACCCTCCTCTGAATCATAGATGTAATTGTTTGGAGAGCAGATCACCCCGGTTCGAGCATCACACAAGGAGTTGTCTGGCCGTTTCCAGTGGAATTTTTCACTGTCGTTGTAGAACACAATGGTTCTGTCAAAATCAAAATCTTTTGGCTGTCTGTCAAGAACGGAGATCGACTCGATGAAAGAGAGTTTACCTGCGGTGGCAACTTCCTGCTTTGATATATCGTCACAAAGTCGTAATGTCTCAATATTGCCAGCTGAGGAAAGAATTCTCTTTCCTTGCAGTTCAGTTCCGTCATCTAGAACAACACCTACTGCTTTTCCATTGTCCGTGTGGATTTTCGAGACTCCGCTTCTGAGTTTCAATTCACCACCAAGGCCACGAAAGCGTTTCACAAGATTCTTCAGGATCACCCGCACTCCCTTGTAAGGGCGACCAAATCCTTCAAGGTAGCAAGCTCGGAACATGATGCAGAATTGCCCGAAGTCCATGTCGTCCTCTCGAGCATTTCCGTACCACATCAGTGGGCAGAGGAGCATTTCAACAAGAAGTGGTTCCGTGATGTGATTCCCCACCACCTCTCTCGCAGACTGCATGAAACGGGGGTCGTCGCCGTCCATGTCCGAGTAGTCGAGTAGCGAGTCACATAATTCTCGGAAGCCATCGATTTGAATTGGAAAGTTTTTTTCAATCTCCGACTCGAGTAATTCAATGTTATTGTTAAAGTCCAACTGGACATCTGGAAATCGAATGGAAGAACCTACCTGTTCAGCTAGTTTGAAATCTTCCCAGCTGAAACGTAGTTGTCGAATCAGTTTTGCGAGGGGACCCTTCTTTGTGCCTTTCTTTGCGTAATTCGTCATGGCATGCAGGCCGACATCGTAGTCGCGTCCGCCCATGCGATAAAACGAATCTAAGCCTCCGATGGTGTAGTGTCTTTCAAGAATGCACACACGCTGATCAAAATGGGCGAGGCGAATCCCCGCCGCGAGCCCACTCATTCCTGCTCCGATGATGATGGTGTCGTAAGAGTCGCTCATTCGGTGAATTTTGTCGTTAAAGAGGAGGAAATGGCTGGGTGAGGTTCGCGGCCTAAAACCGAAGAGAGACGTGTCATGAAGCCTCATCGATCAATTATCCATTTTGCCAAAAAATCAGCAGAGATGGCAGGTGGTCGCGTCTCTCCAGTATCTCGAAAAGGGAAGGAGTAACCGCTTTGAATTGAAAAATCGCTGATTCAAGCGGTTTTGCGTACTCCCAGCTTTGAGTTGACGGGGCGGATCAACGATTGACAGTCTTGATCATGATACATTCTGGTTTCGACGATGGTGACTTGCGAGATTGGATGTTGATGCGAGATAAATCGGGTTATGTTAGATTTTGATGGGAACGGTTGACCGATTTTCAACTTACGGTGATATATGGATTCGCATAGAAAAATAAAGTTCGTCCTCGTCGGAGGGTTTCTTGGC
>JAYYHM010000537.1:0-7598 GCA_036148415.1 Planctomycetota bacterium | reverse complement strand
TGATCTTTCCGGATTCCTGAAACTGAATCATTCGGACTTCAAAGCTCCCTTTGCAAATCTCGCGACGCGAATCATGCCGCCAAGCGGCGAGGACATGCCGAGCGAGTCTGAACGGAGAAGGATGCTGGAGTATCTAAGTGCGTTGGATCCCGCGAAGTCAGCATCAATACATCGTCGAAGGTCACGTCGGGAACTGATTGCGTCACTGAATGATTTATGCGGAACCAAGCTGGATTTTAGTGATAGGATTCCTGACGATCAGGGCACTTACCCCTTTGAGTCAGATCAGCGGATTTTGCTTAGCAAAGAGGTGCTCAGGAGTTACTTTGATGTAGTTGATGATGTCCTCGATATTGCACTTCCCGCTGAAGGGTTTCCCAAAGAGCATACTTGGGTGACCAGCAAACTCCGCAACGCTCACTTTACTTATAGTCGTCATTACAAAGAAACGGAGGAGGGGATCTTATTCGCTTGGACACGAGCAAATAATGGTAACTCATACTCCTACTTTTATGATGGGTTTGAGCCGCCAGTTGAAGGTTGGTACGATTTAACTTTTGATGCCAAAAAGGTTGGCGACTTTGATGAAGATGTGACGCTCCAGGTGTACACAGGTAAGTACTATTACGCAGACGATCGACCGCAAACACAAAGACTGGTAGGCGTTATCTCACTGGGTAATCGAGAATTTGAGAATACTTCTCTTCGTGCCTATTTGCGACCTGGTGAAAATGTTTCTGTCCATTGCTATAGCTCTCATAATTGGCGTCAATCGCCGGTTACCCAAGGTGTCCTCATCAAGCAATTAGCAGTGAGAGGGCCAGTTTTGGATGCGTGGCCGCCTAGATCTTATGATCTGATATTCGGCGACCTTCCTGTTCAAGTCGCGTCTTCCAGAGAGTCCGAGTTGCAAGTTCATGAAACCATTCTTGAGCAGATGGGCGGCAGCTTCTCTGTGAGCAGCCAGCAGGAAGGGATGGAGAAAGGAAAACTCCAAGATGGATCTATTCAAACGTTTTGGCATACACAATTCAGTCCCACTCTCGCACCCCCTCCTCACTACGTCGTATTTGAGAATCCAAATCGATCCGAAATACTGGGTATGAATTACTCAACATGGATCGGGGGTAATGGCAACGGACTTGTTAAGTCCTACACGGTTCTTGCCTCAACGGATGGGCTGGTCTGGGATCGGGTTTTAGCGAGTGGAGAGCTCGATGTTTCCCTCGTCAATGAACAAGCCATCATGTTTTCGGAGCCAAAGGATGAACCCTTTCTGATGTTTCGCATTGATGCGACGAAGTCGATAGATGGGCGATCGCTTGCATCCATTGGTAAGCTCGATGTGATCATTGCTCGGTCTGATGAGATACGTCATGACCATGTCTCGGTAAAGGCCAGCACCGAGGAGGAGCTTATATCGGTTGTAAAAAGATTTGCTCATCGTGCTTTGGGTGTGCAGGTGAGCGAGAAAGAACTTGAATCTTATCTGCTTCCAGCATTGAATGATCTCGAGAAACATGGCAACTTTGTCACTGCTGCAAAAGTTGGGCTCAAAGCGATCCTTTGTTCACCACGTTTTATGATGGTCCCCACTGGAGAATATCCAAAGTATGAAGACACCGCGAATCTCCTCGCGCGGGTGTTCTGGTTATCCATTCCCGACATGAAGCTTGCTGAAGTAAACGCTACTGGCATAACGAGGGATGATTTGCGTCCGGTTGTCCACGCTGAAGTCGATCGATTGCTGTCGCACCCCAAGAGTGAACGATTCGTGAAGTCCCTGGCTGACCAATGGTTGAATTTGAAGGATTGGGACGAGATTAGTCCGTCGTTGAAGCTATATCCTCAGTACGACGATCTAATTCATTATTACTTGCCATTAGAGCTAGTTGCTTATTTAGGGTTTTGCATTCGCGAAAACAGGCCAATCACCGATTTAGTTGACTCACGCTACGGCTTCCTGAATCAGAGGCTGGCATCGCACTATGAGTTCGAGCCGATCATTGGTCAGAATTTGAGGCGGATTGAATATCCGCCGAACTCAAAACGTGGAGGCCTGCTAACTACCGGTGCGATATCTAAGTTAACCACGGATGGGTTCCAGACTTCACCCATTTTGCGTGGTGCATGGGTGGTGAAGCATCTACTCGGAATACCACTACCGCCACCTCCTGAAAATATTTCTGGCTTGGAATCGGGTGATTATTTGGAAGCAGAGACTTTGCGGGAGCGGATTGCAAAACATAAGGACTCCGATAGCTGTGCGGGCTGTCACCGTCGGATGGACCCCTACGGCTTTGCGTTGGAATGCTTGGATGCGACGGGGAAGTGGCGAGAAAGTTATGCGGCCGAAAAACCCCACAGCGGTACTTTCACTTATCGCCTAGATGGATATCGACGCACGTTAGGTAAAGTCGATGCGGCTTGTGAGATCGATGGTGAAAAATTTGATGGTCTCAACCAATGGAAGAATCACTTGACACAGCACCATCACCGCCTATCGTACAATTTTGCTAGGCAGTTCTACCATTTCGTCAACGGGCGTGAGCCGGGTTTGCAGCAGAATCTCCGTTTGCTAGATGTGGTTGATGCAACGCAGGGCGTCTGTCGAATACGAGACCTCATGTGCGAGGTTTTGATCGAATCCATTTTGTCAGACCAGGCCAATTAAGATGCAAAGACGACGGTTTCTCCACGCAAGTGTCTTGCCACTTGCGATGTCTCGTTTGCTACCTGCTCAATCAACAGATAAGCCGGAGATGCATCCGAAGAGAATTCTTTTTTTATGCAATTCGCTTGGCTTCTATGGGCCTAATTTTTTTCCGCAGGTGGTTGGTGAATTAGAAACATCTTCTTATTTGAAGGACCTATCGGACAGGTATCCGATGACTGTGTTTCAGAATCTCTTTCACCCGGGTATGGAAACCAGTAATCACGATTCAGAGAAATCGTTTCTAACCGGTGCTGTCAAACCAGAATCACCGCATTTTAAGAATACAATTTCTGTCGACCAAGTTTTGTCCCAGTATTTAGGAACAGCAACCAGATATCCCTCACTTTCTTTTAGTATCTATGACAGGGGATGGGGATGCTCTTGGAATGAACGAGGCGCTGCAATTCCTCCGTTGAGTGATGTAGATCAAATCAAAGAAATGATGTTTGTTGATGAAGATGTAAAATCAAAGAGGGAAAGACTTCGTAAGGATCAAGCGATCATCTTACAATTAAAATCGGAGATGACGAGGGATGGGAATCGCACGCATTCAGCTGGAACCGATGTCTATCAGAACGTGCTTTCAGAGTTGCAGAATCAATTCGATCGTGAAAAATATTGGTTGGAGGAGAGGAAGCCCCAGCCAAAACTGCAGTTGAGTGAAGATTCAGAAGTCCCTTTCTCGAATAAGATCAGAAACCTCTTGGAATTATCGAAGTTAGCTTTTCAAACCGATTCGACTCGGTTCATCACTTTGTCACTGGATTGGATATATGGTGCAATCAAGGTGCCGGGAGCGAGCGGTGGCTGGCACACGTTATCACACCATGGTGGGAAAGCGAATCTGTTAAACAAGCTCGTAGCGGTTGAATTGGATATTATGAAACAACTTCGTTACTTCTTGGATCTGATGGCGACTACACCAGAGGGAGCGGGAACACTTTTGGATCACACCACGATTGTCATCGGAAGTAATTTTGGTGACTCGTCAAATCACACCTGCAATAATCTTCCGATTATGGTGATAGGTGGTGGTTATGATCATTCGGGGCACCGTTTACTCGACCAACCCACCAAGCTTTGTAACCTCTGGTTAGAGCTTCTTCACAAATTCGATGTGGGCGTTGACTCGTTTGGTAGTAGTGACGCTGATTTGTCGCTCTTGGGCGGCTAGGTTGATATCGCTTTTTTTTCGCGGTTCTGAACGGACCGAGAAGTTTAGGATATATGGAGAGAGTTAGGCTTTGATGCGACAACAAGCAGAGAAAGTGTGTCTCAAACGACCGCTTGCAGGCATTTACGAGACGATCATCCTTTTGTTGATCCTTTTATTGGATTTCTATCCAATGGCAAAGGTCTCGGCCGAACTACCTGATTCGAATCATTCTGTAGAAGTGATTAATCTTCAGAAAGCGAGACAGCTGGGGCGAAATGCATCGAGATTCCTGAAGCCAACTCAGAATTTGATCGCTGAAAAAGCAGTCTCAGAGCGTCCAGAAGCAGATATCAAAGCATACGAGCAGAGTGTGCAATCCATCTTGATCAAGAGCTGTCTCGATTGTCATGGACCAGATGAAAGCCAAGGACGTCTTCGAATTGATCAGCTTGATCCTGATTTGCTTGGTGGAAAGGACGTTGCACAATGGCGAGAAATCTATAACGCAATCAGTCATCAGGAAATGCCACCACAGGATGACCCAGATTATGCGATGTCCGAAGAGAGTCGGTCGCACATTATTGAATGGCTAAGTGGCGAGCTTGCAAAAGCGTCGATCGTGCAGAGGAATGAACAAAGTACTTCTTCTTTTCGCCGACTCACAAAATATGAATATAACTACGCGCTACAGGATTTATTAGGACTTCCACTCTTTGTCGCAAACGAACTGCCACCGGAAACCAATTCTGAGGAGGGTTTTAAGAATAGTTCCTCGCTATTGCAGATGTCAGCCATGCAGTTTGAATCTTACAGGGAGATTGGTCTGGAGGCTCTGAGTCGTGCCATTGTAGGTGAAGTGCGGCCAGAACGGGTCAGATACGTGGTCCATATGCAGGACACGCTGGATAAGTCAGCAGCTGCTAGCCCGGACAAAGTCTTTCAAGCCGATTCTGATGATGCGGATAATCAGAAAAGAAGATCACACCTCTGGAATCAGGTTACTCAGAGTGGGATACAATTTTCCAATGGCAGCTGGAAGCCTGTTGACGACATCGCAAATGAAGTTTTGGAGCATTCCACCGATGTGTTCCTTTCACTTCCAAGATCCGCTGAACTGAAGATGAATCTGGACCGTTTTCTTCCAGATGATGGGGTGATGAGGGTGCGGATATTGGCGAGCCGGTCCAGCATGGAGGAAAATGAATTCGCCGCTTTGCGATTATCTTTTAGCGCACACACCAGCAATAACGCTAATTTCATGAACGAAATTAGTCAAAGCGATGTGCCGGTGACCGCGAGTTCTGATCACCCCGAATGGGTTCATTTCGACATACAGCTTCAAGATATTCAGCGGAATCCGTTTCGCCATCTTGAGACCACCTTCCCACGAAGAGATGAATTTCTACACATACGAAATATTGCGAATACGAATGGTGATAAGAATTCATTTCAGGTGCGGATACATGCGATCGAAATCGAAGCACCTTATTACAATCAGTGGCCACCCAAAACGCACACGAGCATCTTTTTTGAAAGTCCAAATAGGACGGATGAACGATTGTATGCAGCTGAGGTACTCAAGCGTTTCTTGATGAGAGCTTGGGGGGGACCTGTTTCGGATGGAGAACTCAAATCCTTTGTCGATCTCTTCCTGCAGTACCGGTCGGATTTTCCAAGATTCGAGGATGCAATGGTGGAGGTTTTGGCAACAGCATTGGCAAGCCCACGTTTTCTATATCTTATTCAACAAAGATCGTCATCAAAAAGCGATCGAATCGATGAACAGGGTTTTGCCAGTCGGCTTGCTTCGTTCCTCTGGGCAAGTGATCCAGATGAAAGATTGTTGAAGCTGGCGGGGGAGGGAATGCTTCGTGATCCCAACATACTCGACGATGAAATTACTCGGATGTTGTCCGATCCGAAGTCGCAGCGTCTCTCAAAGCACTTTGTTTCCCAGTGGTTGGGTTTGGACGCTTTGGATGCGACGACACATATTAAAGACGCCGATCTACTGCTTTCGATGCGTGATGAGCCTATTGCTCTATTCCAAGAGACGCTAAACAAAAATGACAGCATAATTGACCTCATTCACGCAGACTATGTCATGGTGAATGAGAAGCTTGCACGGCTTTATGGTATTCGTAACGTGTTCGGGCCGCATTTCCGTCGCATTGAAATCAGTGAGAATCATCATCGCGGTGGAGTTCTCACCTGCGCTGCAGTTCTAGCGATGAATTCCAATGGACAGGACTCGAATCCCTTACAGCGTGGCGTGTGGATGCTGGAGAGAGTGTTGCATGACCCACCGCCACCTCCTCCACCGAATGTTCCAGAGGTCGACCTAACGGATCCGAAGATTTTGGAGATGACACTCAAAGAGCGTTTGGCTGATCACCGTAACCAAGCAGCGTGCAAATCCTGCCATTCTCGAATCGACCCTTGGGGAATTGCTTTTGAGCAGTATGACGCTTCAGGTGCATTCCGCAATCAGATTGCGGGACAGACGGTTGATGCCTCATCGAAGCTGTTCAATGGTCAGGAATTAGATGGGATAGACGGCTTAAAAAGATATTTGTTATTAGAACGCCAGGATCAATTCAGTGAGTCAATTGTTCACAAATTAGTCAGTTACGCGTTGGGCCGGCAGCTAACATTTGCGGATCATTCCGATGTCCAGGGGATTGCAAGTGAACTACGACGTGGAAACGATGGCCTAGAGAATTTGGTTCGGATAATTATCCATAGCGATTTATTTTCTAGGATCGATGAAGCTGTAACCGATTGAGCAGAGTAGAATACAGCGTCTCCACCTAACGAGATGGCTGTTCTTGGGATGATGGCAATCTGGTACCGAAGCGCGAAAACAGAAAAGGTTTACACTATGCCAAAGCATAATGCATCAGCTAGCCGACGTCATTTTCTTCGCGGTACTGGCATCGCGCTAACTCTGCCTTGGTTCGAATCATTTGCTTCAACAGTTAAGAATCCGACTGGCACACCAAAACGTTTTCTGAGCGTTTATCACCCCGACGGTGTGGGATTGCCACTTAAATCCGATCCAGCTTGGAAAGACTGGAGTTGGTTTCCTCGGGGTGGTGAACATGATTTCGAACTCACCAAAGTGCTCGATGTTCTCGAGCCGCTCCGAGATGAAATTTCAATTTATTCAGGACTTTCGCATCCAGCTGTAAGAAGGGTTCACGGGCACTCCAATGCTGATCAATATCTGACCGGAGCTGCGACTGGGGGGCATGGTCCATATCAAAATTCGGTATCACTTGATCAAGTCATTGCTGGGCATGCCGGGGAGTTCACTCGACATAGCTCACTGGTCATGTCTACTAACGGCGGAGTCGGTGGCCCGCGAGGCGCACAGACGCAATCGTTCAATCGCGAGGGGCGTGCGATTCCAGCAATGAATCGCCCAAAACAGATTTTCGACATGCTCTTTGTGACAAGTGGCAAAGCGGCTGCGGATAAACTCGCGAGGAGTAAGAGCTCCTTGGATTTCTTGATCGAGAACACTCGCTCGCTCAGCCAAAAGCTTTCGAAGAATGATCGAGAGACATTAGGTCAGTACCTTGATTCGGTAAGGGATACAGAGGTTAAACTATCCAAGGCACAGAAATGGCTGGATACACCGATCCCAGAAGTTGATGCGAGTCGACTGATTCTAGATGCCGAACCCAAAGAAGCTCGATTGTACTTCCAGACCATGTACGAGCT
>JAYYHM010000536.1:0-2881 GCA_036148415.1 Planctomycetota bacterium | reverse complement strand
TTCTGACGTGTCTTATCCTGTTGATAGCCATCAGAATCCGAGTAGCGTGCTGCATCGAGCCACCACATCGCCAGTCTCTCGGCATGCAGTGAGTTTTCTAAGTACTCATCGACTACCCTACTCCATCGAGAACCGGGTTCCTGTTCAAGAAAACTCCGAACTTCCTCCTCCGTCGGTCCAACCCCGCGCAGTGCAAAGGAGAGCCTTCGCAGACGCTGACTCGGTTGAGCGATAGGATTCATCTCGAGACCCATCTGTTCCGCTCTTCGATCGATAAAGAAATCGATCGATTCAGTCTGATCCCCGCCACGACTTACTGCGGCTACGGGTTCAAATGACCAATGCTTGCCCCACTCCGCACCCTGCTCGATCCATGCTTTGATGGTGTTACTCTCCTCCAAACTCAATGCTCCCCGCTGGGATTCGGGAGGGGGCATCACCAAATCAGGATCGGAACTTGTGATTCGTTCCCAAAGGAGACTAGCAGAGGGATCTCCCGCCTGGACGATCGACATAGCATCCCCAGTCCTATTGACGATATTAGGCACATCAAGTCGGAGTCCTGCTTCTCGGTTTGCTTCGTCCGGACCGTGACACTGGAAACATCGATCAGAAAGAAGGGGAAGCACCTCCCTTGAAAATGTCACTTCTCCGGCGAGCACCAAGGCATCTGTTACGACGGAGGCGACCAAGAGGTGGAGGAAAAATCGCATGCTAAAACTAAGATTTGGATGGTCGGATGTAAAATTCTGAATAATTCGCTTCGGCATCTCAACTTACGAAAACCGAGGAGCGGTGGCCTTTCACAAAGCACAACTAGAATATATCGCATCTTAAGCTGCATGATGAACCTGCTGACGGTCACAAGAACAGATTGCAAAGATGCAAAGAAGTATCTTCCGAATCTCAAACCGTTGATTCCCGCCATTCTTAATCCCCCGGAGCCCTCAGGATTTCCAATACGGTCGCTGATTCACCCATGGTGATGTAAAACTATCGTTTTCCGGAAGGATTCCATGAAGACGAATAGTCTCCAATATGACTTTTTAAAAAGAGTAAGAGTTTCCGTGATCTATCGTGATGTTTTTCTGCTGGTGTTTATCATCCCCTGCATCCTCAGCATTCTTCTCGCCTACCTCTCCGGTAAATCAGAACGGATCCTAAACCGGATACTCTGTTTCTCGGGTGGGGTGTCCGTTTTTTGGATTGGATTGGTACTGGCTTCGGATCTCGGGTTCCGCATGTTGCAATCCGATCCCGATGCAACCAACGCTGCATTCAATCATACCGCACCCGTTGGCGCACTACTCTTCGGATGGCTACCTGCATCCATCTTCTGCAGCATTATCTACCTTATGACGTGGATACCGAAGCAGATCAGAAAGTCAAAGGGACTGGCCTGAATCGCAGCACTATCAAACAGCACCACTCCATCATGCCTCCAGAAAACCTCATTAAAATCATCCAGCGCCAGGTCCGAGACTTTCTCAGCACACAGAGTGCTGGCCACGGCTGGGACCATATCCATCGCGTCCGTCGCACAGCGATGTCCATCCAAGCGGACGAAGGAGGAGATCCATGCGTGGTTGAATTAGCAGCCCTTCTTCACGATATCGGTGATGCAAAATTTAATGACGGGCGAGAGAGATCTGGTGAACTCGCTCACGGAATCCTGCAAAAGCACCAGGTTGACCCAAACACCATTCGTCATATCGTCCATATCATCGAGAATCTGTCTTTCCGAAAAAGGAATCAAGCAGAACCGCTATCTCATGAAGGAAAGATCGTTCAGGATGCTGATCGCCTTGATGCCCTGGGTGCCATTGGAATTGTGCGAACGATTGAATACGGCGAATACAAATCGCAGCCTTTCTTCGACAATGAAAAGCCACTTGCTCCATCGGGAGCCCTCCACTTCAAAGAGAAACTCTTTAAGCTGAAAGATCTGCTGAATACAGCGTCCGCCAGACGAATTGCAGATCAAAGAGTGGACTTCATGCGACTGTTCCTTCAACGATACTTTGATGAATTACAGGCAGATACTCCGGACTGGGTAACCGACCTGCTTCGACCAACCTCAGACTAACTAAAGATATTCCCGCACAACGAAGTTGTTTGCCAATCCCCAAAAGCGGTGCAGCACCGTTAAGACGACCGTAGAAAAAAAAATACCATTTCCCATGAGAATCGTTTCCCTCCTTCCGGGTGCAACCGAAACACTATGTCGACTTGGTCTCCTTGATCAGATCGTTGGGGTTAGCCACGAATGCGACTACCCTAGTGAAGTACAGGCATTGCCTCGTGTCACGCGATCCAAAGTCCCTGAAAAACTGTCCTCCAAACAGATCAATGATTTTGTCTCCCTTCAGTCGGCAACAGAAACATCACTTTATGATCTCGATCGTGAACGCATCAATCTGCTCAAGCCTGATTTGCTGGTTACCCAAGATCTATGTGGCGTTTGTGCTGTTTCAGAAACCGCAATCCGCGAGACGTGTGAGAAAACCGAGCAGACCGTTTCCATTTGCTCTCTTAACGCAACCTCCCTTGGGCAGTTCTTCCACGACATCGAACGTTTGGGTACGGCCGCCCAGGTGGAGGCTAAAGCGAAACAGTTGTCTGACGAACTGCAGGGCGAGCTAGAGCAGATTCGAAAGGCAAACCGGCAAACTACCCATCGACCCTCCGTCGTCCTACTCGAATGGCTGGATCCGCTCTTCTGTGCCGGTCATTGGACCCCTGAACTGATCGAAATCAGTGGCGGAATAGAATGCATTGGACGAGTAAACCAGAAAAGTACCACCTTGACGTGGGAAAGACTGCTCGAGGTCGATCCTGAGGTACTGATCTTGGCCTGTTGTGGTTTCTCACTCGAGCGGAT
>JAYYHM010000535.1:0-6853 GCA_036148415.1 Planctomycetota bacterium | reverse complement strand
GTTCAGGGGTTACGACAACGCATCTCAATGGCATGGTTACTACTTCTCTTCCATTTTCTTGGCTTGAGCTTCAGCTTGTTCGATTGATCCAACGTACATGAAAGCTTGTTCAGGAAGATGATCCCATTTCCCATCGCAGATTTCTTCGAAACTGCGGATGGTATCGGCAAGGGGAGTGATCTCACCCGGTTTACCTGTAAACACCTGAGCCACGAGGAAGGGTTGACTCATGAAACGCTCAATACGACGAGCTCGATGAACGACGAGCTTGTCATCTTCGCTTAGTTCGTCGACACCAAGAATCGCAATGATATCTTGCAGTTCTCGATACCGTTGAAGGATCGTTTGTACTCGTCGTGCAATCGTGTAGTGTCGATCCCCAACGTATTGAGGGTCAAGAATACGCGAGTTCGAGGCCAGTGGATCGATCGCTGGATAAATACCTTTTTCCGAAATGGAACGTTCGAGATAAATGAACGCATCCAATTGACCAAATGCGGTGGCGGGTGCGGGGTCAGTCGGGTCATCCGCTGGCACATAAACCGCTTGCACGGATGTAATCGCACCTTTCTTGGTCGAGGTAATTCGTTCCTGAAGAGCACCCATTTCGGTCGCTAGAGTTGGCTGATATCCCACGGCAGATGGCATACGACCGAGCAGAGCGGATACCTCGGATCCGGCTTGAGAGAACCGGAAAATATTGTCCACAAACAGTAGTGTGTCGGCACCGGTTGAGTCACGGAAGTATTCCGCCATGGTCAGGGCGGATAGTGCAACGCGAAGACGAGATCCTGGCGGCTCGTTCATCTGCCCGAACACCATGCACGTTTGTTCAATGACTTTACGGCCGGTGTCACCGATTTCCGTGTCTTGCATTTCCAGCCAGAGGTCGGTTCCCTCACGGGTTCTTTCCCCTACTCCTGCAAACACGGAATAACCACCATGGCTGCTGGCGATACGAGCGATCAACTCCGTCAGGATAACCGTCTTGCCGAGTCCGGCACCCCCGAACAGACCCGCTTTACCACCACGAACAAAGGGAGTAAGGAGGTCGACGACCTTAATACCTGTTTCAAAAACTTCCGTGTTCGTTGAGAGCTCATTGACTGCGGGAGCTTCTCGGTGAATGGGCATGTGAGCATCGGCTTCGACTGGTCCACGCTCATCGATTGCATTTCCCAAAACGTTAAAAACGCGGCCCAAGGTTGCCGTGCCAACAGGAACACTCACGGGGTCGCCGGTATCGACAACTTCCATTCCTCGCATCATGCCATCGGTACTGCCAAGTGCAATCGCACGTACGCGGCCGCCTCCCAGGTGTTGCTGCACCTCTCCAACCAAATCAATTTCCACACCTTTGTGGCTTGACTTGATTTCTACGGCGTTATAGATCGCTGGCATGTGGCCTTCGGGGAACTCAATGTCGAAGGTCGATCCAATGACTTGCGTGACGCGGCCAGTGTTCTTTTCGGTTGCGGTGGACATGATCGTGACTGAAAGAGGTAACGGTGGTCTTTATGATATTGGATGACGAAATAAGTGGTTCAACGTTGGATAGGTTTAACTCTTCAGAGCTTCAACACCACCAATGATCTCCATGATTTCGCCGGTAATTTGACTTTGTCGAGCGCGGTTGTAGGTCATCGAAAGCTGGTTGATCATATCACCGGCACTTTCCGTTGCACCTTTCATCGCGATCATTCGAGCTACCTGTTCGCTGACGGCAGCGTCAAGGAAGCACTTGAATAACTTAGCTTTAAAACTCGTCGGCACGACTTCTTCCAAAATACTCTCAGCAGTTGGAAGAAACTCGTACTGACTTGTGTTGTTGGGATCCCCTTGCTCGCTGACTCCCGAAGCACCGCTTCCATCCAGTGATCCAAAAGGAAGTAAGGTTTCTATGGTTGCTTCTTGACGACTTGTGCTAATAAATTTTGTGTAAACCACATCAAGCCTATCAAATTGGCCCGTGATATATTGCTCAAGAAAGCCTGATGCAATTTTGTCGACCTCATCGTATGCGGGTTGGTCCTCAAACTGAGTGTAATTGGCGGCGGTTTCGATCCCACGGAACTTTAGCCCGTTGATCCCTCGTTTGCCGCTTACATCCACTGAGACATTGCCAATCGTCTCTTTCAAATCATGGATTCGAGGAACGGCTGCTCGCAAGATCCCCGCGTTGTAGCCGCCGCATAGTCCCCGATTGCTAGAAAGTACCAAGACTCGAACCGCTTTTGGATTTTCTCGAGGCTGCAATAACGGGTGTTCGACTTCAGTACCAGCGGCCGAAAGACTGCTGACTATCTGAGAGAGTCGATCGGTGTACGCAGTTACAGCGTGCGCACGATCCATCGCTTTCTTATATCTCGCAGTAGCGATCAGTTCCATGGTCCGCGTGATTTTGCGGATGTTACGGATCGACTTGCGTCGTTTGTCGAGAGCGCGGGCGTTGGCCATCTGTCAGTGAACGCTTCAGCTTAGGGTGAAGGAATAAATAAACTCGTGATCCAGTGATCTACTCGGCCTCTACTGGTTTATAACCGCTCTTGAAATCACTGATGCAGGCTTCCAGTTTCTCTACTACCTCATCAGTTAGATCTTGAGCTTCATCGAGTAACTTGATCAAGTCGCTGTGCTTATCGTTGGCGAATTGAAGAAAATCAATCTCCCACTGTGGAACAGCTTTAACCGGAACATCATCGAGATGTCCTCGAGTTCCAGCAAACAGACTTAGCACCTGTTCGGTCACACTCATCGGTTTGTACTGAGGTTGCTTCAATAATTCTACCATTCGATAACCACGGTCAAGTTGAGCCTGTGTTGCAGCATCAAGATCAGTTCCAAGCTGTGCAAACGCTTCAAGAGCACGGAAAGCTGCGAGGTCGAGACGCAGACCGCCGGCAACCTTTTTCATGGCTTTCACCTGAGCTGCTCCACCCACGCGTGAGACCGAAATGCCCGCGTTCATCGCTGGACGGATCCCAGCAAAGAACAGATCGGGTTGTACGTAGATCTGGCCATCGGTAATGGAGATCACATTCGTTGGAATGTAGGCCGAAACTTCTCCTTCTAAAGTCTCGATAATCGGGAGGCTGGTGATGGATCCACCGCCCAGAGCATCGGAAAGTTTTGCTGACCGTTCCAAAAGACGGCTGTGACAGTAAAAAACATCCCCTGGATAGGCTTCACGTCCAGGCGGACGACGCATAAGCAAGCTCATCTGCCGGTACGCCGTAGCTTGTTTGGATAGATCGTCGTAGACCACCAAAGCATGTCCGCCATTGAACATGAAATGCTCGGCCATCGAAGTTCCAGCATAAGGTGCGACATACTGCAACGGTGCAGGCGCTGATGCTCCAGCCACAATTACAGTGGTGTAATCCATCGCTCCATTCTTTTCCAAAACGTCAACGACACTCGCTACGGCAGAGTCCTTTTGGCCGACCGCGACATAGAAGCATTTAACTCCTTTTCCCTTCTGATTAAGGATCGCATCGATGGCGATGGCGGTCTTGCCCGTCTTACGGTCACCAATGATCAACTCGCGTTGCCCACGTCCGATCGGTGTCATGGCATCAATTGCTTTGATACCAGTCTGCATTGGCTCGGTAACTGGTTGACGCTCTGCGACTCCAGTGGCAATCAATTCAACAGGTCGAGTGATATCGGTTTGCACCGGACCCTTACCGTCCAGCGGGTTGCCAAGTGGATCAAGGACTCGACCAATCACCGCATCACCCGATGGAACAGATAGGAGTGTTCCCAGTGCTTTGACTTCATCGCCTTCTTCGATGCTGAGGTAGTCACCCAAAATAATCACACCGACAGATGTTTCTTCCAGGTTGAAGGCTAGTCCGATGGCTCCGTTGGGAAACTCGACCATTTCCCCGGCCATGACACCGGAGAGGCCGTAAACACGGGCGATTCCGTCGCCAACCTCAAGCACTGTCCCGACTTCGCGAACGTCGATCTTACTGTCGAACTGTTCGATCTCTTGCTGCAAGACCGAAGCGATTTCGTCACTACTGAATTTCATGGGTCTGTTCGATGGATGATACGTGAACGCCGGCTAACCGGCGGTGATGAATGTTTTTCGTTAGTGAGTCTCTTTTTCGAAGCCAGAAACTCATGTGGCTCTTTAGGATTCGCTGCTAAACGTGCTCAGTTTTGAGCTCAGTTGGCTTGAAAATCCAATTTTCGCTTTTCGCCTCAACTTATCAAGCTGGTTGGCAACGCTACTGTCAAACACACGGTCACCAATCCGGACGATCATGCCGCCAATCAGCTCGGTGTCCACGGTCTCATTCAATTTGACTTGCTTGTTCATCAAATCGCTGAGGCTTGACGAAATCTGATCCCGCAGCTCCTCGGTTAGAGGCACTGCTGTCTTCACGGAAGCAACTACTCGGCCCATCATTTCATCGTGTATCGACTCGGCTGCAACGCTGACAGCTGCGATATATCCCAAGCGGCCTCGTGAGGCCATGACTTTCAGAAACTTGATGAGAATCGGGTCAAACTGTTCACCAAAGAGCCGATCGATGACACGAACCTTTTCAGACTCATCCACTCTCGGCGAAGCAAACGCCGCTTGGAGCACGGAGTTCTTTGAGAGGTACTCGTCCACAAGCAGATTGAGCTGGTCGATTACCTTGTCTGCAACGCCCGCATTACTCGCAGCACCGATCAACGCCGCGGCATAGGTTTTACCCAGCTCCTCGGCGCCGGTGTCGAGCACCGTCTCGTGTTTCTCGGCTTCACTCATCGAATGATTTGCTTCTGTTGCTTTTAGAAGGGACTAATTGTTGCTAGGAAGTCTTTCCAGTGACTCGCGAATCAGGTCAGCATGGTCGTCAGCCTTGAGTTCGCGACCCACCACCTGCTTGGCAACCTGAATCGCCATGTCAGATGTCTGACCGGCCAGTTCAGAAATCGCCACCTTCTTAGCTGTATCGATTTCGTTAACGGCACGCTCTCTCTGACGGTCGGCCTCAGCTTTTGCGTCTTCTACGATTCTTTGGCCTGCTGACTCAGCATCTTTTCGAGCTGAAGCCAACATTTCCTGTACCTGGTTCGCTGCTTCATCCAATTTGCCTTGGTAGTCTGCAAGTAAAGCTTTCGCATCTGCATTGGCCTTTTCCGCCGACTCCAAATCGTCGTGGATTTTTTCCTCTCTCGCCTGAAGACCGCCAAGGATGGCTGGCCAGACAAATTTTGCTAGGATGCTGAACACACCGGCAAAAATAAGAAGGTTGATGACAGCGGAGCCAACATCAATCTGCAGCAGGGGAGGAAGTTCTTCCTCACCATGCCCATCTCCCGCGTGCGAATGATCATCCGCAGCGTGAGCGGTCGGCGCATCGGCAGTTACCTGCTCATCTGCTGAAACAGAAGAAACAAATGGCGGTATCAAAAGCAGAACCGCGGCTGCCGTTAGGCAAAAGCGTCTAGCATGAATCAACATGGAATCGCCCTTTGGGGTCTTCGTTGAAATCGGTCCAAACGGATGGGTTGAGGTAACGTGTGGTCTTATCACCAATGATCAACGGCTCTTGCGTCCGAACCGATTGACGAGTGAGGTAAGAGCTCAGCGATACTACGAGAGGATGAGCATCAGGATCAGTGCGATCACGGAAACACCTTCGACGAGAGCTGCGGAGATCAGCATCTGAGTCGAAATTGTTCCACTAGCTTCTGGCTGACGCGAAATCGCATCAACGGCAGCGCTACCAATACGTCCAATGCCGAGGCCTGCGCCAAGGATCACCAATCCCATGCCGATGCCTTTACCGAAGATCCCGATACCAGCGCTTTCTGCTGCTTGGGCCAAAATCATCGCAAAATCTAACATCTTTGCTTCGCTCCTGAGGTAATTCTCATGTGTCGGCCAGAACGATAACTTCGTGACTGACCAAAAGTGGAAAGGGTTAATTCAATAAACTATCGAGTTGCCCATTGAAGTGATAGGACTTCTTTGGACGCTGTTCTGCTTGTTAAGTACTAGGAAGGAGTACTCATCGGAGTGATCCGACTTGGATCCATGACTTTGTCCAAATCCATGTTGTCTTCGTCACTGTAGGGATCATGTTCGTCGTGTCCGTGGTCATCTCCGTGATGGGTAGCGACCATGGAAATGAAAAGAACAGTGAGGAAGGTAAAGATGAATGCTTGAAGGCAGCAAATGAATACTTCAAGAAGCGTGAGTACTATTCCGCCGATGATGACAGATAATCCTACCCCATACGCTAAGGAATGGGATGCTTCTCTCGCCACAAAGACCAGTCCAACAAAAGCTGCAATGACCAAGTGCCCGCTCATCATAGTACCGAAGAGCCGCATCGCCAAAACGACGCATTTGATCAGCAATCCCATCCACTCCAAAACGTAAAGTGGGATTCCAATGAGCAACATTTTGGGATCACCCCAGCCCAGCGGATTGAAATGAGCCAAAAACGCCTTGAGCCCGGTTTCTTTGATACCAATATATAAAATCGCGATGAAACTCATCATGGCGAGCATCGCATTAAGCGAGAGGTTACCCGTGGCACTACCACCCCAATGGGATAGGTGGCTATCCCCGGAGACCAATTGCAGAAAGTATCCGATTGGAATTAGGCCAAGTAAGTTGGCGAATAGTACGAAGAAAAAGACCGTCCAAATGTAAAAGATATACTTATCGGTCAAGCCATGTAGGTTTGGCCGTGCAATCTCATCGCGAACGAATGTGCACATGGTTTCAAATAATTGTGCGATTCGACCGCGAGTCCGATATGCATCGAGGCCGCTTCCTGAGGGCTTAACTCGCTTTGCGACATGCCAGAAGGTGAAAATCACAACCACAGCTGTGAATAGC
>JAYYHM010000534.1:0-6778 GCA_036148415.1 Planctomycetota bacterium | reverse complement strand
CGAACCATGGCGGGCAGTGGAGCGGTTGCGGCGGTCGACTCGGATGCCTTTGGCAAAGAATATTAGTGGCGTCATGGTTAGGATTCGTCAGAAGCAAGCATCACCAATCCCTTGTTATTGGCTGTAAGACCGAGCTGAGAGTCACTCAAGTAACTCGGTTTGCCAAACGCTTGCTCAAATCAACCGTACTCGCTGAGGAAGCCTGCTCGGATTATTCCAGCCGCCAGAAGATTTCGACCGTGAGAATGAGAATATTACGGCGGAACTCGTTTTTTCCAGCCTATAATCGGGTACCCAGCCAAAGCCTGAGCGTTCTTTTTTTGTTGAGCGAGGCTTGGTAACCGGTGATACCTCTCCTACCGATTGACCGATTTGTGAAGACAACGAAGTTCAAAAAGCGAGATATGCAAATGCGTTGGCTATGCTTTTACAGTGCAATCACCCTAACGTTCCTGATGTCAATTGTCCGTTTTGACTCTCGCCTTGTCGCTGCTGAACTCTCTCCAGAGCATTCCCGCTTGGTGAAGGACGTCAATGATGCCATTGTGGCGGCGGGTAAAAGCTATGCATCGGGAAATTATGACGCTTCGGGTGAACAGATCGAAAAAGCAATGCAGAGGCTGGAGGTTGCGGTCTCCAAAGGAGGCCAAGAGGCACTCACCGAACTTGGGCCAGCTATTCAACGGATTGAAAAGGCCCACACGCTTCTTCAATTTGAAGGTATTTCTCTTACCCCCTTTCGGATTCCAAAACTAACCGACTCAAAAAGTGATTCGACGAAATCCATGGAGCCAGCGCCGGCCGTCCCAAAAACTCAACCCGTGACACCTGATCCATCACCAAAGCCAGTACCCACCTCTGGTGATGGAGAAATGATGATTAGCTTCAACGATGAAGTGGCCCCAATTCTCGTGCAACGCTGTGGTCAATGTCACATTCGCGATACGAAAGGTGGATTCAACACCGCAACGTTTGCAGCACTCATGAAGGGACCTCCGGAAGGGGTGGTAATCTTTGCAGGTGATACCATCGGCAGCCGATTGATCGAGACCATAGAAACCGGTGATATGCCTCGAGGTGGTGGCCGCGTTACTCCGGCCGAATTGAAGACCTTGAAAGATTGGATTAACAGTGGGGCCAAGTTCGACGGCGATGATCCTGAAGCGCCCATCGGAGGCGGGGCCGCTCCAGCGGCGACCGTGAATATGAATCTTGAGGTCCGCCGCGCGACGGGCAGTGAGACAGTGAGCTTCGCAGCGGATGTCGCTCCGCTCCTAGTGGATAATTGCAATGGATGCCATCTCGATGCCATGCAGGTACGGGGTGGATTAAGACTCGATACCTTCGCACAGCTACTCCAGGGTGGTGACAGCGGAACCATTATCGTTCCAGGTAAGTCCGCAGATAGCTTATTGATCCAAAAGCTAAAGGGCATGGTGGGTCAGAGAATGCCCGCCGGTGGACGGCCCGCTCTTTCGGATGAATCCATCAAGTTGATTTCGACTTGGATCGATGAGGGGGCAACACTCGACGGAGACAGTCCCACGCAACCTATTCGGGTGATGAGCCAGCTGGCTTGGGCTGCTAACGCAAGTCCAGAGGAGATGAGCGAGCACCGTGCAGAGCTCACTGCTGAGCACCTTAAACTTGTGACCGCCTCATCCACTCAGGTGGCAAGTGTTGAAACGGATCATTTCTTGGTATCTGGAACGGTTTCAGAGGGGACTCTGGAATTGATTGGTAAGTTGGCCGAATCTCAGATGAAAAAGGTCAGAACTGTAGTCAAGGGCGGCCCAGGAGAAGCTTTTTTCAAAGGCCGAGCTTCCATTTTTGTATTTCCTAAACGCTACGAATACAGCGAATTCGCGAAAATGGTTGAACGTCGATCGATCCCATCCGATTGGACCAGTCATTGGAGTTTCGATGGAATTGATGCCTACCTCTCCGTGGTTTGCAGCGAGCAGGAGGAGGATGTGAAAGTGATCGAGTCTCGACTGGCTAGTCCATTGGTGAGTCTTGCCGTGGCTACTCGTCGTCGAGGTGTACCTCGCTGGTTCGCCGAAGGGGCAGGCCTCGCGTCCTCCGCGCAGACGGGTGCAAAACGGGATCGAGATGAAGTCAGGCACCAGCAGGTGGAACTCTCCACGGCTCTTTCCACCATGGAAAACGCGAAGCAGTTTCTTGATGGCAAGCTGTCCCCTGAGCATACGGATTTAATTGGGGGAATGATTGTGAGCACGATGATGGATCGTACCCATCGCCGAAACTTTGACGCGTTAATCCGTTTGCTAGGTAATGGACAATCTTTTGATCAAGCCTTTCCCGCCTCCTTTGGTGTACTCCCTGAGGATTTTGTTAAGAATTGGATCACCTGGGTGCGTGGAAGTTGATTCCTCGCGACGTAGGAAACGGTCTAGAAAAGATTGCTCGCTCTCCATAAGTACTCGCGATCTCAAGCTTCGAGTTCGCACAGCCAGTCAAGAGTAATGACTAGCCTGGGAGCGGGATCTGCGCTGACAAATCTCCGCCGGTTAAATCTTCTCCGGAAAATTCTTTGTGAAATGCATTCAAGGGAAGGCACGGTAATACGCAACGGCTCCAGATCAGGCGTCTAAGAGATGAGGGAAGCCGGCTAATCGCGTTAACTGGTTCAATAGGTTTCACGCATACATTGCTTCTGAGCGGTGTTTTTGGATCGAGGTTGTTCCTCCCCGCTTTTCGTGCGAGATTGTGGGTTGGACATTTTATTCGTCGCTGATGACAATGCGGCTGCAACTGAAACAGATAGTTCATAGAAAACGGTAGTGAGCATATGATCGTAGTGATGGAACCCGGGGCCAGCGACGAGCAGATTCAGAACACAGTGGGGCGCGTCGAAGAACTGGGTCTCAAGGCCAATGTCATTGTTGGAACGGAGCGAACCGTGGTCGCCGCCATTGGTGAGAAACGTGAGCATTTCAAAGAGTCACTCGAGAGTGGCGAAGGTGTTTCGGCGGTCGTTCCCATCGCGGCGCCGTACAAAATGGCTAGTCGAGAGGTAAAACCCGAACCCAGCCAGATCAAAGTTTTGGATTTTGTCGCGGGTGGGGGAGAGGTCGGTTTTGTGGGTGGACCTTGCAGCGTCGAGAACGAAGATCAGATTTTATCCACCGCTAGGGCCGTAAAAGCTGCCGGAGCTACAGGACTTCGAGGCGGAGCTTTCAAACCCCGAACCAGTCCCTACAGTTTTCAGGGGCTCAAAGAGGATGGGTTGAAAATGCTGGCCGCCGCGAGAGATGAGACCAACCTCGCTGTGTTCACTGAGGTGATGAGCACGGACGATGTAGAGCTAGTGGCCAAGTATGCGGATGTTCTGCAAATCGGTGCTAGGAATATGCAGAACTACAGGTTGCTTGAGGCTGTTGGAGCTTCGGGTAAAGCGGTTCTGCTCAAAAGAGGGGCTTCGTCAACCATGGATGAATTTCTACTCGCAGCTGAATACATTCTCAACGAAGGCAACGACCAAGTGATGCTTTGCGAGCGAGGCATTCGAACCTTTGAAGGACACACGCGATTCACACTTCCTTTAGCGAGTGTGACTTACTTGCATAAAAAGACACATCTCCCAGTGATTATTGACCCGAGCCATGGAACAGGACACACCTATATGGTGCCAGACATGGCTGTGGCTGCTTGTGCAGCTGGAGCGGACGGAATCATTGCCGAGGTGCATCCCGATCCAAGTAAGGCCATGAGTGACGGTTATCAATCTCTGACCTTCGACGGATTCTCCCGTACTATGAAGCGGTGCCGCGCAGTCTTGGATGCACTTCGATCGGTTGACGAGGAGGAAACTTTGTGAGTCAGAGTCGCAAAAATGATGTTCAGCAGGATGACCAACAGACGGCAGTTCGGTCAGCTCAGGAACGCACGTTGGGACTCTATCATCAGCTGATGCAGATCAACGCGGCTTCACATCTCATTCGCACCCTCCGTGAGCTCAGCTTGTTAGAAGCCCTCAGAGAACGGCAATGTACGCTGAATCAACTCTGTTCACCGCGTTCTTTGGACCCCCGTTTGGTCTCAGAAATTCTCGACGCTGCGGTTTCCATTGGGATTGTCGAGCAATATGACGAGGATTTTGCCCTGTCACGTGCCGCTCATCTTTTGTGTCAATATGATGAGGATCTCGCAGACAGCAGCTGGCAAAGGTTGACTGATCTGGCGAGCCAGAAGGTGAGTCGAGAGGTCCATGATGACCAGCTTCACCTTAATCATCTCGCTGCGACACAGTGGGTTCACACCTCCTCAGCAATGGAAGCAGCAGAAGTTCTAGATTTTGGTGGTGATTCTAGTGGTGAACCGCTAGAAATTCTTGATCTTGGTTGTGGTTCGGCAGTCTGGACGTGCGCGATGGCTTATCGAGATCCAACTGCAAGGATTACCGCTGTCGATCATGAGTCCGCCATCGAGGCTGCATCCAAGACAGCAGAGTCGATCGGGCTTTCGGATCGATTTCGGACCATCGTAGCGGATCCCTCCGATGTGGAGCTAGAAACAGAGCATTACGACTGGGTGGTTGTTGCTCAACGAATTTCAGGTTTGGGAAAGGATGAAGCCAACCGCTTACTCGGGAATGCCACGAAATCTTTGAAAGTCGGTGGGCGTTTAGTGGTGATTGATTGGGTTGAGATGGACGGCAAGCCAACCTTGGCCGATCGAATGGCTTCGCTGCGTTTACTCTTGGAAACGAGGTGCGGGGCGGTCCGAAGTCCAGAGGAGTTGCAGGAAGAACTGAAGGCAGTTGGACTCGAAGAGTGTCAATTTGCTTTGCTCAGCAAGGGGAAAGCCAAGATTGGACTCGTTGTAGGAACCAAGTTGGCATCATAATTGGCCTTGGTGACTGCTCTGCAGGGGGGTGCTTTAGCGTGCATTGAGCAAAACGAACGCCATGAAGTCTAGAAAACGGTCGGGTGAGTCAGTCATAGCGGAGAAATCCGTATCAGATTCAAGCTTTTTTGAGAATCCGGCTCGGAGTGCGTTGACGAAATCAGTCTTGGGTTTCTAACATACGCGACTCACTTGAAACATCCACTAAATCACTTTGGATCTACAGCGATGGCTGTCCCTAAGCGAAAACACTCAAACAGCCGAAGCGGCAAACGACGTTCCCACGACCATGTGAAACGTCGCCAGATTAGCTACTGTCCTCAATGCAGTGTTGCAGTTCCTACACACACTATCTGCCCTAAGTGTGGATATTACCAAGGACGCACGGTCGTAGAGCATCAGGAAGACTAGATTCTCTAGTCATACGAGAACCGCCCCGTTGCTGGGACTCGCTAGAAAGTGCTTCTGACTCGGGTCGACAGGTTGGCGTCGTTCTCGTAGCAGGTTTTATTATGTCTTCTGTCGGTATTCTATTTCCAGGCCAGGGAGCTCAGACGGTTGGTATGGGCCGTTGGCTTTGTAACCGCCACACGTCCGCGCGAGCCTATTTTGATCGCGCCTCTGAGGTTCTGGGTTACAATCTGTCATCTCTCTGTTTTGACGGTCCCGAGGTTAAACTCAATGAAACTGAGTTCAGCCAACCTGCACTGTTCGTTGTTGGGATCGCTGCGGCGGAAACCCTCAGAGAGACCCAACCGGAGCGGATCGAGGCGATCACTGCTGCCGCGGGCTTGAGTCTGGGTGAATATACAGCCGTGTGTTTTGCGGGCGGTCTCGGATTTGAGGATGGTGTCCGGCTCGTTCAACGAAGGGGTCAAGCAATGCAAGCGGCCGCAAATGCGGTGGACAGCGGCATGGCTAGCGTCATCGGACTCGATTTAGAGACGCTACAGCAGGTCTGCGATAGCTCGCGAAAGGAAGGCGAGGTACTGCAGCCAGCCAATCTATTGTGTCCCGGTAATATTGCGATATCCGGTCACCTGACTGCCATTGAGCGTCTGATCCCCGCCGCTGACAAAGCGGGTGCCATGAAGGTAGTACCACTGAGCGTTGCCGGTGCTTTCCACACCGCATTGATGGAGCCTGCTGTGGAAGCTCTGACTGATGCTCTTGAGGAAATGCCCATCACGGATACCCGTATCCCCGTGTACAGCAACGTGGATGCAAAGCCGCATCAATCAGCTGAAGAAATCAAGCAGCTTCTTAGCCGCCAAGTCGTTGGATCCGTCCTTTGGGAGGCATCGATTCGGCAAATGTTGGCTGACGGGATTGAGAAGTTCGAGGAATTGGGAACTGGACGTGTACTCCGCGGTACACTCAAGCGGATCAACAGGAAACTACCGAGCGATGGTTTCGGAGATGAGGGTTAAGCTTGTTGCATCCGGCTGTCAGTATCTCGAAATGAATGCACACCACCTAACACAAACCAAAGAATGACCATGAAACTTTCGATGACTGCGGATTTGACCGGACAGGTAGCCATTGTGACCGGAGCATCACAGGGGCTTGGGAAAGCTGTCGCGATCGCTTTGGGTATTAATGGCGCGCACGTTGTGTGTATTGCTAGGAATGCTGAGAAATTGGCTGCAACGGTAGGTGAGATCGAACAATTAGGGGGTAAGGCCGAGGCTCTTGCCTGTGATATCACCGATCGAACTGCTGCGAAAGAGGCAATTGAGGGGACCGCTAAGCAGCATGGAAGACTCGATATTCTTGTCAACAATGCTGGGATCACGCGCGACAAGCTCATGCGAGGCATGTCGGATGAAGAATGGGATGACGTGATCGCGACGAATCTCACGAGCTGCTTTGTTTGTTGTCGCAGTGCTGCGGGGATCATGCGTCGCAA
>JAYYHM010000533.1:0-3479 GCA_036148415.1 Planctomycetota bacterium | reverse complement strand
CGGGCCAGACTCCCTCTTCTTGGTAAAACTGCACAGCCCCAGGGTGATATTCAATCCCCGTGTCTCGAGCGACATTTTTGGGATTAAGAGCTTTACCGGCTGGATGTTGCTCCACGACTTCAGCTCGATTTTCCCAGAGAGTTTTTGTGATTTGATAAATCAGCTCGGTGTCTTGGCTTGCCGAAGTAATCAAGTGCATGGAACCCACGTTAAGTCCTGCGTAATTTTCTTCCAATCCTTTGTAGGTACCACCCGGAATAATCGCCTCATGGAAAAACGCATATTTTTCAATGAGCGACTGTCTGGCTGCTTCATCAAAGGGAATGTAGTACACATCGAAAGTGCTTGCAGCCTGGGTGATGGATCCCGTTGGCACGGCCCCCCCCAGAAACGCGGCGTCAGCAGATCCATCAGCGAGTTGATCCACCGATCCACTCTGACTTGCGTTCAGCGATTTGATGTCATCCCAAGTAACACCATGCTCCGCAAGAATAGGCTCGATAAACATCTTGAAACCTGCACCGGCCGGTCCGGTGATGACACGCTTCCCTTTCAAGTCCGCGATGGTCTGGATCCCTGAATTGGCCTTGGTGATGAAGAGAGCGACATTCGGTGCCATCGTTGCAATCGCTCGGATGTCATACTTTGAGTCCCAACCGCCCTCGCCCCTTGCGGCGAAATAAGAGATTGCGGCATTGGACATACCCAGCTGATGTTCGCCCTGCTGCAACCGACGAATGTTTTCCTGCGAACCTTTCGTGCCTTTAGGACTTAGCTTCCAGTCGATTTCCGATTTGTGCTGATTGAGCACATCGCAGATAGCCCCGCCTACCACTGGAAAGGCACCTCCGACCGGCGCAGTACCCATACTGATGAATTGCCGCCTACCCCCAGCACCGCCCTCAGAATCTGGCGATCCGGGATTACAGCCCATAAGAAGCGTCAGTGGCAAAAAGACAACTAGGAAAAAGGGCCAAACTTTCATCGCGTATTGACTCGTTGGGTGGGAAGAACGGGGACACGTGCTATTGGATTCTACCACGGGGTAGCGAGTGCGGGTAGAAGCTATCCGTCGGCGAGCGGCAGAAGTCATTTCACAAAGGCAGCTCCAAGAACACCATCCAACCGGCTCTGATGAACCGTAAAAGACGGCCTCGGAGCTCACTCGCCGTGCTTCATCGAAACCAATGAATCCTCTTAGACAGGACGCAGGCACCTGTCTCGACTCGTCCACTGTAACATTCAATGGCGAATCAAGTTTACAATGCCGTTCCGCCATTCAATTTCAGGAAGCATGGCCTGGGCGAAAACCCAGCGTGAAGGGCTCCTGTACGGTTTGGTGGGCAGGCGATTCCAATAAGCCAAGGGCGGGTAGTTTCCACTATGGGATTGAAGCAAAATTCGACCTCCGAGCCGTTCACTGAAGCGGTGAACCAACTGCAACCGGAAGGCGCCTACCAAACCTTGGTTGCAGCGAAACGGCTCGAGCAGATGGGACGCTCGATCATCCATCTTGAGATTGGGGAATCCGATTTTCCCACTCCCACACCAATCAGCGAAGCAGGGATCCGTGCCATCTCTGCAGGTAAGACACGCTACACGTCCGCATCGGGCCTCGATGAACTCAAAAAACTAATCGCACAGCAAACGAGCTGCC
The DNA here is from genome assembly GCA_036148415.1 of Planctomycetota bacterium. Lineage (GTDB taxonomy): Bacteria > Planctomycetota > Planctomycetia > Pirellulales > Pirellulaceae > Rubripirellula. Next base: position 1,822 of record JAYYHM010000533.1, on the reverse strand, counting down.
GAACAGGGAGAGACATCTCAGAGAACCAAGTGGTTATTGGTCCCGGAGCGAAACCCTTTCTCTTTATGAGCTCTCTCGCCATCGTGCGACCTGGAGACGAAGTCATTTATCCCAGCCCTGGCTTCCCCACCTACGAGGCGATGATTCGGGCTGCCGGAGGAACACCCATTGCCGCAGGGATTGATGCCTCCAAGGATTTCGCCCTCCCCTCGGATACGATCCGTCAGCGTCTGACACCTCGAACGAGGATGATCATCCTAAACTCGCCAAGCAATCCAACCGGTGCTGTTATTAGCGCAGCTGAATTACAAGCCATCGCATCCCTCGCGGTCAAAAATGACCTTTGGGTACTTTCTGATGAAATCTATCGAGAGTTGATTTACACGGATCGAGAGTACGACAGCATCTTGTCATGCGATGGCATGGAGGAACGCACCATTGTGGTTGATGGCTTCTCCAAATCCCACTCAATGACCGGCTGGAGGCTTGGTTACGGCGTCATGCCGCAACCGCTGGCAGATAAAGTCACTCTGTTGCTTGTTCACTCTGTCGGCTGCACGGCGGAATTTACTCAACTAGCAGGTATCACTGCGTTAGCGTCTGGCGATCCCGAATGCAAAGCCATGCGAGATACTTATCGGCATCGACGTAATTTCGTCGTGGAACGTTTAAATCAAATGAAGGGGATACGGTGCCAGATCCCCGATGGAGCTTTCTATGTTTTCCCAAATATCCAAGGCCTGAATCGATCCAGCCAAACGGTAGCAGATGAGTTACTCCACGAAGCGGGTGTGGCTGTGTTACCCGGAACCGCTTTTGGAAAGGATGGCGAAGGGTATATTCGGCTGTGCTTTGCCAACAGTAAAGAAAACCTTGAAATTGGTTTGGATCGGATTGAAAGCTGGGTCAAGCAACTTTCCTAAAATCACTCCTGTGGAATCTTCAGACTCCACCTGCGAGGACCCCGATCCATTACTTAGATATCCCGATTCATCATTTAGAAATACAATACAGCCACTCCTTTCTCTCCTCGCCCTCCCGCATGGCAACCCGCATGAAGATCTGACCGCCACATAGGGTGGGAGTAGCAAAGACACTGTCGCCCAATTGGTTTTCCGCAATTTTCTCAAAACCATCCGGTGACGCTCGAAAGATAAAAGTCTGACCACCCTCATTCGTCGCGTAGATGGTATCCCCATGGAGAACGGGTGAACTGCTGAATGTTCCGCCAAGACGCGCTTTCCAAACTTCAGCACCATCTTCACACCGGAAGCAACTAGCAACACCCGCATCGAGTGTCGCGTAAAGATAACCGCGATGCTGGAGCATCGATGGCACATACACGCGGGTATTCAGTTCCCAATCCACCCGACCACTCCCATCAGCTCGCACTGCCGACACGTGATTTTTTGGATAACCCCCGCTGGTGAAAATGTGCACTCCGTCGGTCACACTCGTCGTCACACACTCGGTGGTCGCACCTTCGATTTCCCAATATGCTTCGCCAGTCATGGGATTCAGACTTGTAACCAGATCACACCCACTAAAAATCAACTGATCTTTACCGTCAATGTGAAGGATGGACGGTGATGCATAATTGGGGGTTGCGGGCCGCTTTCGAAGCCAAACCACTTCACCAATCTTTCGATCCAAAGCCGCAATCGCTCCTCCACCTTTATTGTCAGCAGAAACAATCACAAGATTCTGATAGAGCGTCGGCGATGATCCGTATCCCTGATGCACGATGTAATCACAGATGCGTCGCTGCCAGACCTTATCGCCGTCAAGGCTCAAAGCAGTGCAGAACACGGCTCCCTGATTC
>JAYYHM010000532.1:0-2871 GCA_036148415.1 Planctomycetota bacterium | reverse complement strand
CGACAGCGATACTCGAGCCATTCCCCAAATTGTTGAGATGGCTGTAAGGCATCGCGAGATGGGCTACAAAAAAGCTCGGCAGTTTGTCATGGATCGTTTTCAAAGAGATGTCATGAGCGATATTGAGTACCGACTTTCATGGGTGAGTACCGTAATTAAGAGTGCGCCGATGATTGGTCTATTCGGTACTGTCTTCGGAATGATGGGTGCTTTTGAGACGTTGGCTACATCAGAATCGGTCGAGCCTAAGTTTCTCGCAAAGGATATTAATATTGCTTTGCGTACCACCGCCTGCGGTCTCGCTATTGCTATCCCGCTCATGATCCTCGTTGCTAATGTCAATATTCGAATCGCCAAGATGGAGGACTTGGTCGGCGCTGGGCTTGCTCGCTTTATGGCGTCCTATCGTGCTTCATTAGCCAAATTTACGGGTGACGGTAAACAGTAAAATTAGGGTGAGAGATTCAATTCGATCGCGCTTGGTGACATTGCTTCAATCAGTTGCCTAGCGGATGTGGAAAAAAAGAGAGTGTGTAATGAGTGATAGCAGTGATTTCATCGATGACGAAGAAGATGACTTCGCCATCCCAAGGAAGAATCGTGAAGACGATGAAATGGATATCACACCCATGATTGATATTACTTTTCTTTTGCTGATTTTCTTTATTGTTTGCTCCACGATGGATCCGACCAAAATTGGAACGATTCCAGAAGCGGATAACGGCTTGGCGATTTCTGCGAAAAACTCGGCTGTAATTTTTATTAAGCCCTCAGGAAGTGATAGTGTCGTTCTAAGCACGCCTGATGGTACAGAATTTAGTACGGATGAAAATGAACAGGCCAGCGAAATTATCGAGTACATCACAGGTGAGATGGAAAGTACTGACCGGACACCCAAGGAACACGTCATGCTCTTCGGTGACTCGGAGGTGAAAGTGGGGCACGTCACCCGAATTCAAAAGTTAATCGGAGATGCGTTTGAGGATCTTGATTCCACCTATATCGCGGTCAAGGAACAATGATTTTCAAAAGCTTGAGTGAGGAATTGAAGCTGTCCTGGACACCGAGTCGAAAAGCTTAGTCGTCTTCAGGTGTTTCAGAAGTTTCTAGTCAACTTATTTTAGTTCAAAGTAGACCTCAGACATGTCGATTCAATTTTCCTGCGAGCACTGTGGAACAACCCATTTGGTGAATGATCGATTCGCCGGAAAGCGGGTTCGTTGTCCAAAGTGTGAAGCCGCAGTTCAGGTACCCATTGCAAGTATGGTGGATGAAACTGAAGAAGAATTGGAGAGTCCCATCACTGATGCGGGTGCTGCTCGGCCTGAAGGTCCTACCGAGAAGTTGTTATCCCAGAAAGTTGAGGCGGCAGCAGCCTCGGCTCCTGATACTCCAAGTGCTCAGGTGACAGGCTCAAAACAAACGCTTGTCAGCGTCGAGGATGACGATGAGCCTGTGCTTCCACGCCAACGTCGACCTGAAGAAGAAATGGATATGACACCAATGGTTGACGTCACCTTTTTGCTTCTCATTTTCTTTATGGTGACGGCAGCTTTTAGCTTGCAAAAATCAATCGAAATGCCAAAGCAGCAGACTGACGCTCCGAGCACGAGTGTGCAGGAGGAGGAAGTCGAAGAATTGGATATGGTAGAGCTTGAGGTTGATGAATTTGGCTCTTTTCTTGTCTTGGCCCCGGAATGGGAACGAGAGACTCCCGGTAAACAGAATCTGATCTCTGCGCTCAAAGAAGCGATTGCCGGCAATCAAGATGGCATGCAATTAAATATCAAAGTCCATGAAATGGCGAAGCTCAAAGTGCTTGTCGACGCAATGGATGCGGGGACGATCGCTGGTTTTGCTAAGTTGGAAGTGATGCAGGTTGAGGGTTTTGATTAACCACATAGATTCCACGCATTGATGCACTCTGATGGGACAACAGCCCGCCTTTTCGCAACATATCTTACTCCTCTTATTTAAAACCTCGACTCATCATGTTAGCAAATGAATTGATCGATCGATTGGAAAGACTCGGTCTACTCGATCAGGAGATTATAGAAGCTTTACGAGAACAGCTCGTACAGGGCGGTACTCGCGTTACTCCCGAGGCAGTTGCCAAGCTCTTGGTTGACAATGGTCACTTGACTCGCTTTCAAGCCACCAAACTGATTGGCGAACTGCGAAGCGGAGAATACCAATCGGATTCAGATGGATCGAGTGAGCTTGTTGAAGAGGTGGCTGATCTTGAAATCCTACCGGATGACGAAGCGGAGCCGGTGGAAGAGGTGGTGGAGGAGGTTGCAGCTTCCTATGAGGCGGAGAGTACGGTTTATGATGCAGATGCCGACGTTGAAGAGGTAGTCGCCGTCGAAGCTGTAGCAGTTGGAGCTCTGGATGAAGATCCGACGGGACCAGAACCGTCAGCGCGGCCGAAGCCGAAGCATAAGAAGGCCGACTCCGAGAAATCCCAGTGGGACTCTTTTAAAATTTATGGTTTCATCGGCATCATTGCTGGTTTACTACTCATTGGCGGTGGCATCACGTTTGTTTTAACTCGGGAAGATGCTGATCAGGTGATTGCAAAAGCAAATGAGCAGTATGACAACCAAAATTATGATGCCGCTCAAAAGATGTATCAGAGTTTTATCGAGAGCTTTGGTAACGAGAACCAGTACTCGTCGTTGGCTCGTTCGCGAATGATCATGACCGAACTGTACAAAGCTGCAGAATTTCGTCAGAAACCCGAAGAAGCGGTTGCGGTTGAGAAAGAAAAGCTTCCGCTGGTTGCTGATGAGGAAGGCATGAACGAGGAGCGCGGCAACCTTGCTGCGCTAATGGTAGACATCGCGGCGAATATTGCGGACGCTGCGCAGC
>JAYYHM010000531.1:0-3699 GCA_036148415.1 Planctomycetota bacterium | reverse complement strand
GCCATCATCCACAAAGCTAACCGCGGGACTAACTTGGGAATTAAAAGAAGATGACTGCGTGGGGTCGTAACGCTGCTCATTGTGATTTGTCGCTGATTCATCAATAACAGTCCGGAATTTCCTATTGTTCGATCCCGAGCCTAACTTGGGATCCGACCTCCATGCTCAAGGATGATACACGCTCATTCAACGTAGGAAATGTGCCTGCATACACTCAATCGCTGCAACATGGGGTGAATGGAGCCCATAAAGAGTCTAAACTAGTATACAGCATGGATGTGACGACTTGGCGAGGAAATGTTCCGCACGTGTTGCTCACACTAGATCCTTAGTCAAAACAATCGTGCGGTGCCAGACTGGGAACACTCTTCGCCTGCTCATCTTCATAACTAACAAGCGATCCGGATCGACAGTTTTAAGAACTAAAGAACTATGAAAAGTATTGTACACGGCTGGTTATTTTCTCTCGGCCTAATCCTTCTGGCGACAAAACCACAAACGGTTCAAGCTCAAGCTAAATCCATCAAAGAGATAGATTGGGTTTCTCAGACCCCTGCTCCTCATTGGATATGGGACGCAAAGGGGTCTACAGATGGGCAGGTGATCTACCTGCGAAAGGACATCGAAATCCCTGGTCCCATTCAATCAGCGAAGCTTTACACCACCTGCGACAACCGCATGCAGTTATGGATGAATGGTAGAGAAGTCCACACCTCAAATGCATGGGAAAGTCCCTTACTGGCGAATGTCACCAAACTGGTCGCCACCGGCCAAAATACAATCGCCGTTCGAGCACAGAATGATGGCGGAGTCGCCGCTTTCGTTTTCAAATTAGTGATCGATCATGGGAATAAGAAAAAGACCACGATCATTTCCGACGAGACATGGAGTTCAGCAAGCAAAGCACCTTCAGCCAAATGGTTTACCACCAACCAAACGGGAGACAACTGGTCCGGAAAGCTGACCAAGGTGAATCGATTCGGTGCTGGACCCTGGGGCATTCCCGGAAAAGGTGGAAGCCGTAGCGGAGGCGCTGGAGTGATCGCTGCAGAAGACATTGTATTACCTGAGGGATTCACAGCGGAACTCGTTCACGAAGTGGATGCAGCACAACATGGTTCTTGGGTAGCACTTTCAACCATGGGTGATGGGAGATTGATCGCTTGTGATCAAGCAGGCAAGGGAGCGGTGCTGATTAACGTCAAAGAATCGAACGACGGCCCTTCCGCAATGATTGAGCCAATCGAAGTGAACTACCCTGGAAAAAAAGAGAAGCTCAGTGGAGCCCAAGGTTTATTGTGGGCCTTTGATTCTCTCTGGTTCCATAAAAACGGCGGCAACCTTTACCGCGTCACCGACACTGATGGGGACGGAAAGCTGGATACCGCGAGTGTTGTGCCGAGCCAAACTGGTGGTGGGGAACATGGTAATCATGCCGTGATTCTTACCGAGGATGGTCAAGGCATCTACATGGATGGAGGGAATCATGCTCCGCTTGGTCCTCTGACCGGCTCGACGGTTAGCAATTGGCAAGAGGATCTACTTCTGCCGAGAATGTGGGACGCGAACGGACACGCAAGAGGCCGGCTTGCACCCGGCGGTTGGGTAACTCGACTCGATCCGCAAACACTCGAACAAGAATTAGTCTGCATTGGTTTTCGAAACCAGTATGACATTGCTTTGAATTCACTGGGTGATCTCTTCACCTACGATGCTGACATGGAATGGGACATGGGTTCGCCTTGGTACCGCCCAACTCGTATTTGCCAAGTGGTCAGTGGTGGTGACTATGGATGGCGAAGTGGAACGGGAAAATGGCCTACCTACTACGAAGACAGCTTACCACCCGTGGTGGAGATTGGCCCCGGATCACCAACCGGCGTCGCCTCGGGAACAGGCGCTAAATTCCCAAGCAAATACCAAAATGCGATTTATGCTTTGGATTGGACTTTTGGCACCATTTACGCCATTCACATGGAACCCAACGGTGCAGGATATCGCGGCACCAGTGAGCCATTTGCGACAGGTGCTCCCCTACCGGTTACCGATGCGATTGTGGGTCAGGATGGTCATTTCTATTTCACGATTGGGGGACGAGGTACGAAGTCTGCCTTGTACCGCATTCGATACACGGGCGACGAGTCCACTGCTCCGATGCCGAAACCGACTCTTTCAGAGGCCACACTCGTCGCAAGAGCGCAACGCAAAGCACTGGAAAAATTCCACGGCAAAGAAATGAACGGCGCCGAGTTAACTCGAGCGGTATCACTTGCCTTGGGAAGCCTAGGATCTGATGATCGTTTCCTCAGAGCAGCGGCTCGAGTCGCCTTAGAATCCCAACCCACCGAAAGTTGGTTCACGCAGGTGCTACAGTCCAATTCAGCACAGATCCGTATTACCGGCGCGGTCGCGTTGGCTCGAGTTGGCAATCCCGAACTACAAAGCAAGGTTGTGGAGAGCTTGAATGCTCTTGATCTATCTAAGCTCACGCGTCAACAACAACTCGGCTGGTTCCGCGCACAGGGTTTGGCCATGCTGCGACTTGGAAAACCCAACTCCGAACAACGTGAAGCCATCATCGAGAAGGTTCATGGTCTTTTCCCGAGTACAGACGGTGATATCAACACTGAATCGATCCGGATCCTTGTAGCATTGAAGGATTCCAAGGTCATTGAGCCGGCTACCCAACTGATCGCTGAGCGAGGAGAGCCATCCATACCCGACTGGTCCGAGCTCGCAAGTCGAAATTCGCGCTATGGCGGAACCGTCAATGCTCTCCTCAACAACCACCCACCAAGTCTCGAGATCGGCTATGCCTTGATGCTCAGAAATCTACGCAGTGGCTGGACGCTGGCACAGCGTAGGATTTACTTTGAATTCCTCAACACGGCGGCAAAAGGGTCGGGTGGATCAAGTTTCCCGGGATTCCTCAGGAATATTCGGCAGGAAGCTTTGGGCTACTGCACTGATGAGCACCGCGCTGCACTGCAAGAGATTACGGGAGAGAATTTTGACCCTATACCGAATTTTGAAATCCAACCGATTCAAGGTCCGGGCAAAAAATGGACTCTAGATTCTGCACGGCCTCATTCCCACTTTAAAGGAGCCTCCTTTGAGAAAGGGCGGAGTCTCTATTTTGCGGCGAGCTGTGGTAAGTGCCATCGCTTTGCAGGACTTGGAGGCAACGTCGGCCCGGACCTGACCAGTATCAAGAACAAGTTTGATGTGAATTACGTGATTGAGCACATTATCGATCCGAGCAAAATCATTTCTGATCAATATCAATCATCAGTTGTGCTCACCGCGGACGGTCGCTCACTCACCGGGTTAATGTCCGAGGCCGACGGAAAAGTGGTCGTTTACCCAGCAGATGTCAACGCGGATCCGATTTATCTTGCAGCCGATGACGTTGAGGCGGTGAAGCCATCCCCAATCTCGCAGATGCCAAAAGGATTGATCGATGGTCTCAATGGGGATGAACTACGTGATCTACTTGCTTATCTGATGAGTGGCGGTGACCCCAAAGATAGGCGAGCTTACGGCCTCTAACCTATCACCTCACTACTCGTTGGCTCCGGTTGGTTTATCTTGAAAGGAAACCGATCGGAGACACTCGCTATTCATCCTTGATGCTCCCTGAATGGAATCCAAAATGCCTAGAAACCTCGCAACCTATTTGTTGACAAGTCTCGTTATTTG
>JAYYHM010000530.1:0-3103 GCA_036148415.1 Planctomycetota bacterium | reverse complement strand
TGTTAAATCGAGAGTCAAGCGACGAATCAATGTCCGTCGATCAGCTCGTGGTTTCGGACGCAATTCCTCTCTTTCAAGCTTACGCAGTACGTATTGATCAATGGTATGATCACTCCACCCCTTATCCGAGACGTTTACTTCCCGTGGAGGCTTTGGGGCTTCGAACGCCCAAAAATTCTCGTACCGCGCCCCTGCCTCGATCCATACCTTGATCAGATTTTTTTCTACGTCGGTCAGCGGCTTCTTATTCGCATCCGGCGGTGGCATGATTTCGTCACGATCATTCGTGATGATTCGCTTCCAAACTTCGCTCGATTCGAGTGACCCTGGTTTGATCGCTGTCGATCCATTAACAGTCCGAAAAGCCCCCTCCTCTCCATCTGCACGATCGAGACGCAGCTCTGCCTCACGTTCATTTTCATCAGGGCCGTGACACTGGAAACATCGATCGCTCAGAATTGATCGGATATCGCGATTGAACGAAACGGAGCTTTCAGCAGTCTGCGCGAATCCAGTCAAAAGATAGCTATTGAGAGCAAACGCAAAAATCACAAATCGACATTGCAAGTTCATTTCTTGAATGATCACCGAGTTCTAGTCCACACGAATCGCCAACGTACTCGCTGACCCTCTAATCCTGGTCGCGCAAAATGGCGATCGTAGCGAAACGAACATCGTTCGTTTCGCTACCGAATCAACACCGCTCTCAATTGTACCAACGGAAACCGGTGATCAGTGGTGCGATGGGCCAATGCGTCAATTGGGCCCACTGCAATATGAAGCAACGCCTTGTGTGCAGGCGTCGGAGCACGGACTACCTCACGGGAGTGAGCACCAACTTCTTGACGGCCACTCCGTACTGCGGAGGCTGGTCACGCCAAAATCGCAATCGATTCTCACCCTTCTTGAGCGTCAACGTGACTGAATCACTCTCCTGCCAATCTCCAACAGTGAAAGGCAACTCGATAATGAGCGGCGTATCAGAATCATTCGCTGCAACATTGATTCGTTGTTCGTCGTTGGCGGTTACAACCTGAGCAGTCAAAGCATACTCACCTGTTTTCGGTGCGACGACCTTGTACTCGAAACTCGATTTCGTACCTTGGCTGGGTCCGGTTGGATCCTGCTTTGGACTGAGACTGTAGTAATTTCGGGCGTAGGTGTCAGAGATTCGCTCACAGACATTGCCATAAATATCGAAGAGGCCCCATGGATTCGGCTTCTTTTGACCCACCGGATGAGACTTGGCATGCGCGTTGCCCTTGAACCAGGCGTAATCTCCGATCGGCGAGGGGTCATCACCAAAAAACCATTTCGTTACTCGGCCAGCCCGACTGGCGTATTCCCATTCGGCCTCGGTAGGCAACCGAACATCAAGCCCGGTTTTCTCGGCGAGCTTTCCACAAAATGACAAAGCATCTGGCAAGCCGACGTTGTCAACCGGACAATTCTCACCCTTCGTAGATCGACTGGGGTTCGATCCCATGATGGCCTGAAATTGTGACTGTGTCACCTCGTACTTCCCAAGGTAAAACCCATTGGTAAGTTCGACTTCATGTTTTGGTAACTCGACACACTCAAACCTTCCATCTGTTTTGCTTTCGCCACCCATCACGAAGGTGCCGGGCTTGATATAAACCATCTCCATGGTGACTCCATCACCCAAATCAAGCGTCAGATTACTTGGAGCGGTGGTGCCGGGAGACGAGACGGCAGCACGTAGGCCCCAATTCTCATATTTTCCATAACCACCGCTAAGCATACGCTTTCCCGAAGTACATGCATTCGCATCGCCTTTCCACGTACCGCCTCGTAGAACGGTTTGACCTTCAGGAAAGAAACGTGGCAAAAAGATTTGCAGACCACCGCCAAAGCTTTTCATGGCAAAGACATCCCGTGTATTTCCGGATGGCTTGTGGTAGGCAGCAGCCGGGATCGAGATAACACCACCAGCGTCATACGTGACCTTCTTATCTTCTGGTGTCACTGGAGAAGCGATCATTTGCTCCGCTACTGTCGGCTCATTGGCTTCTCCAAGATCTTCACCGAGTGCACCCAGGGTGACAACTTTTTCCTCATCGATGATCGCCCGCTGGGTACGTAGAGCCACACCGTTCCAAAAGGCTGGTGCACCACCACTTTCGCCATAAATCCTTGTTTCTCCCAAAACGTCGCCCGCCCACTGAGCCCGCTTCACCTTCAAGTAAGCGGTCCGGTTACTTCGCGCCTGTGTACTAGCGAGGAAATCGACATCTTTGTCGTACCGCGTACTGGTCCAACCACAGCCCCAGGCTCCTCCGAGATTGACGACCCAACCTTCCGGCGTCCAATGCGCCAAGGCGGCGTGTCCCCGACTGGGTCTTGCTGTTGTTGGAACGCCAAAGGCTCGCAGAATGAAGCGTCCAAAAAAAGCCCGCCGACCGCATACCCCGCCGTTCATCAAAATGTTCTGGTACTTCTGCAACTCCGGTCAGTCATATTTCACGTCCCCAGATCCATACTTCACATCCGAGCCGACGATACTGACGTAACGCCAGCCAAAATTTGGATTGTAGATATGATCGGGACGGTAATTCCGGAGCATCTCGCGGCCCCACCTCAGCGTCTCATCCGGCTCGTCTCCATTGACGACCATGCGAAGCTCCCAAGTACTCAGTCGCTCGAAAGCGGGATCAAGTTCGCCGTCGAGATAGGCCTTTTCAAAGTGCAGATATCGTTTCACCGGATCGACGGTTTCCGGCTTATCCGACTGGGCCGTTGGATTGACTTGTTGAATCGGCACCGCGTGCTCCAAACTGACCGCGAGAGCTAACCGTTGCATGATACCGTTGCTCGCTTTCTCACTCATCTGTTGGATATCGGTGTAGATCTTTATCGCTTGACCGTACTGTGCTGGGCCCTCGCTACGTCCTTCCCGTCTGGTTTTTGCGCCATCTGCCACCAGCATCTCCTGCATGAGATCTGCATCCGATAACAGATTCTCTATCAACGACGCCTGTCCCCTTCCCTGTTGGGCAAACTCAGCGAGACCTTGAGGTGTGGCCTGAAGCAGTACAACGTACTTAACGAATTGCGAATCCAGCGAATCAGTGCTGAGAAACTG
>JAYYHM010000529.1:0-3527 GCA_036148415.1 Planctomycetota bacterium | reverse complement strand
GTACCGTGATGATCGCAAGCTTATTGTGTGAATGCTTCTACCGGGGTGGGGTGCCAAAGACTGCGTTACAAATGATCCCTTGCCCCGGACGCGATGTGGGTGAGTCGCTTGTCGCGAATGATTTGGTTGACACCGTGATTTTGACTGGGGGAACTGAAACAGCATTGAAAATGCTACATGCCAAACCGGAGATGCGACTGCTTGCTGAGACCGGAGGAAAGAATGCGACCATCGTTACGGCCATGGCTGATCGTGACCAGGCGATCAAACATGTTCTACAGTCTGCATTTGGTCATAGTGGCCAGAAGTGTTCTGCCACGTCTTTACTATTGCTAGAAGAGGAGGTCTTTGAAGATGTTTCGTTCAGAGAAACTTTGATAGATGCAGCTAAGAGCCTTAAGGTGGGATCGGCTTGGGATACCTCCACTCGAGTGGGTCCAATGATCGTGCCGCCAACCGGTGACTTGAATCGGGCCTTGAAAGAGTTGGAGGCAGGTGAGTCATGGGCATTGATCCCCCGCAGAAAAGAGGGAACACAAGGAATCTATTCACCCGGAATAAAATGGAACGTACAACGGGGCAGTTACACGCATCTCACCGAGTTCTTTGGCCCGGTGTTAGGGGTGATGAGCTTTCGTTCTTTATCCGAAGCAATTCAGATTGTGAACGAAACCGGGTACGGCCTGACCAGCGGATTGGAGAGCCTTGATGACCGCGAGCAGTCGCAGTGGTTAGCAGGCATTCGAGCTGGAAATCTTTACCTGAATCGGTCAACCACCGGTGCAATCGTTCTCCGGCAACCATTCGGTGGTATGGGAAGGAGCGCGTTTGGACCCGGGATAAAGGCTGGCGGTCCGAATTACGTGGCACAACTGATGAAATTTGAAGCGTGCGATGCCCCCGCCCTACCGGATGCAGCGAATCCGTTCGCCGCTGATTCAATCAGATCGGCGGACTCGCAGATTCAAGCAGCCAACACGGATCGACAGCGACAACTCTCTGAGTTAGCAGCTGATCTACTCGATGAGACCGCAGCAGGAGCCAAAATGAACAAGGACGAAGCCAAGCGTCTGTGCCAAGCGATAGCCAGCTATCAGAAGGCTGCGAATGATGAGTTCTTGCAAACTCATGATCATTTTCGGCTTGTCGGTCAGGATAACCTACGACGATACGTGCCGATGCCAGTTCTGGTAATACGCGTTTCCGAAAGAGACTCGTGGAGTGAAATTGTCATGCGAGTCGCTGCTGCAAAATCGGTTGCCTGCAGATCGATCGTCAGCGCACCGCCCGGGGTACACACAGAAAGTCTCCAGCGATTGCATGATATGACGGAGTCATGGGCCGCAGATATAGAGTTCGTCGAGCAGACAACCGATGAATTGATCGAAGCTGTACAGTGGGGAGGAGTTAGCCGACTGAGGTATGCATCGCCTGATCGCGTCCCAATGGCGGTGCGACGAGCGGTGATGGATCGGTATGTGCATGTTGCGGACATGCCTGTTTGCTCCGAGGGGCGAATCGAGTTGATGTGGTACGTGCAGGAGCAATCAATCAGCAGCAACTATCATCGCCATGGCAATTTGGGGTTGCGGGCATCTGAGGAGCGTGCTGCTGTGCTCTAGAGATGTCAGAGGAGGTTTTCTTTGGGACCAGTCCCGGATCTTAAGCTAAATCAACGCATTCAGCCACATTCATCTCGACCAAACATTTCTCAGGGACGGTGTAGAGCCACCATCCGATTTCCCAGTCAGTCTCATCGTGACAAGTGAAAGACTATTCGGGTAACCTCGCCCGTGGGTTAGCAATGCTGCGACTGTTTATCCCAAGGTTGAAAAGGTCGTTAAAGCTTGCTTGGATGAGAGCAGAAAAGGAAAAAAAGAAGCCTCGACCGGTAACGATACTGGCCAAGGCTTTTTTGTTTGTGGTTTTGCTCAATCTTTTGGGTTTAATACGCTTTGATATGCGAGCAATGGGGTCATTCAGAGGGAGAGAGATTACAACCCGCTTCCACCAATAGGAGCACCACTGCTACGCTTAAGATAACGTTGTTGGACAGAATAAAACAAGATTTCATCCAGTTGTTGGGATCGATCGGTATCACGGTGATGGGATGCATCGGGGCTTCAACTGCTAAGGCGGGCTACAGTGTACTTGGCGGCGCTCCTGTGACACAGGTTCAGATGCTGATTAGTGATAAAGACTATAACGCGTTGCCCGCTCCAAATGAGGCTGCCGGTGCAAAATTTAGTTTGCAGGAGACACGTGTCGAGTCCCATGTATCCGGTGGGCTTGCCGGACTGCTCGCACTGTTCCTCTCGGACTCCTCGATTCAAAAGCGATTCTCTGGCTTTCGTAATTGGGGCCTTTTCTCAACCAAGCTGACGGTTTTTCATGACCTTGGTGAGAGCCGGCAACGATCTTCTCATTGTGTTTTGAGAGCAAGGATTCTGAATTCCGCTCGCCATCGGGTCTGATCCTGCTGCGAGTAATCTTCGTGCCGACACGGGCCCATTGTCAGATGTTACGCTAGGAGTAACTGAAACCATCTGGTTGGTGATTTGAGCATCCAATTCTCTTTGTGATGCGAACTTGATGGTTGCCGGGGTCACCGTAGCGAAGCGAGTAAGAAATGTTACATGAGACAACGAGGGTTATCTCCCTATTATGTTTGTGGGGGGTTGTTTTGCATGCAGCTTCAGCGGATCAGAAGCTTCCCGACGAGCCATATCTGTTTGCCTACACGAGTCAATTAAGTGTGGCCCCTGGTGAGTCGATTGTTTTTAACGTTTACACCTCTGCGGAATGGTTTGAAATAGAAATCAAGCGCTATGGGGCTGAAGATCAGGTTTGTTTGCGGGGAGAGCAGGTCGCGGGTAGGTCCCATCCCATTCCTGATCGAGCGGCGTCGCACGGTTGTGGCTGGCCCTCGGCAAAGACACTGGTAGTCCCCGAGCACTGGAAGAGTGGTTGCTATCTCGCAACGTTGACCGCCGTCGGGCAGAGCCAATCCACCAGCTCTCGCTGTCTGTTTGTCGTGCGATCCGGGACACCGGGCAGCAATTCGAAAATACTTCTGCAGTTGGCCACCAATACCTACAATGCTTACACCAATTGGGGCGGTCATAGTCTCTACTCCTATCATGACCGAGACGGTTTGCAGGGCCATCGTGTCTCGTTCGATCGACCCATCACGTCGCAATTTGAAAATTGGGAACTCCCGTTTGTTCGGTGGGCGGAGAGCAATGGATATGTGATTGATTACGCCGTAAACAGTGATTTAGAGTATCGTTCCGATTTGCTGAAGCACTATCGTTTGGTGTTAAGCATCGGGCATGATGAGTACTGGTCCTCGAAGATGAGAGATCATCTTGAGAGCTACATCGGGCAGGGAGGGAATGTTGCTTTTTTGAGTGGGAACACGTGCTGCTGGCAGGTCCGTAGCGAGGATTCGGGTCGGTCTCTAACTTGTTGGAAACAGTGGTACAACGTGGATCCGGTCTATCGCACAGATGAGCAGCATTTGTTGA
>JAYYHM010000528.1:0-3357 GCA_036148415.1 Planctomycetota bacterium | reverse complement strand
CAATGCGATTGACTCCCCTTGGCTTCGAGCTACCCTCGATACAGGTAATTTCTTGGAAGATCAATATTCGCAGTACAAGCAATTAGCACCCGAAGCAGTTTTTGTACAAGCTAAAACCTACTTCGGTGGCGGTACTTGGTACACGCTCGATATCGATTACGAACGCGTAGCGCAGATTCTATCAAGTGTAGATTATCGCGGTTATATCTCGCTCGAATTTGAAGGCAAGGAAAGCCATGAGACAGCCATTCCCAAGAGCTTAGAACTTTTGAGAAATGCTTTCGGTTGAATCCAGTAACAGATGATTCAAGGCCCTGGGAAACTGCCGATTCATCGGCCTAGGCCTAATCCGTTCTTTCGGTTACTTCGAGTAGATGATACCCAAAATCGGTTTTGACAGGTCCCTGTACAACACCCACCTCTCCGCTGAAAACAGCATTATCGAATTCGGGCACCATCTGTCCTGGGCTGAATTTTCCCAACGCTCCACCCCGCTGCCCTGAGGGGCAGGCCGAGTGTGCTGCTGCGAGTTCACCAAAGTCCTCTCCTGACTCGATTCGCTTCATGAGGTCGAGGCATTCTACTTCAGTGGATACAAGGATGTGTCGTGCTGCTGCGGTGGCCATGCTAATTACTTTGGAAAGGGTGCCTAACTGGAAAAGAGAGCGTTTTTTGAATTGCGACGAGTCTTACTTTGACAGATTTCGAAGAACGGTGGGTAGGATACCGCCATTTCGGTAGTACTGCATCTCCACTGGAGTGTCGATTCGCACAACGCACGGGAAGCTCTTGGTCTCCCCGTCGGTTCCTGTTGCGTGCACCGTGATCGTTGATCTTGGTTCTAGTTCATTGGAGAGTTCTGGGATTTCTAGAGTTTCTTCTCCTGTTAAGCCCAGTGATTGCCATGTGGCTCCATCGGCAAATTCCAGCGGTAAAACGCCCATGCCGACGAGGTTACTGCGATGGATACGTTCGTAGCTGGCAGTGATGACCGCTTTAACACCGAGCATCATCGTCCCCTTCGCTGCCCAGTCGCGGCTGCTGCCGGTTCCGTACTCTGCACCTCCCAAGACCACTAGAGGAACACCATCCTGCTGATATTTCATTGAAGCATCATAGATACTCATGGTCTCACCACTTGGGAGATGTTTGGTCACACCTCCCTCGGTACCAGGTGCAAGTTGATTACGGATACGAATATTGGCGAATGTTCCACGGACCATGATTCGATCGTTACCACGACGGGATCCAAAGCTATTGAAATCTCTCGCCTCCACATTCTGGTCCTGGAGATACTTACCCGCGGGTCCGTCGCTGGCGATCGCTCCTGCTGGAGAGATGTGATCGGTAGTTACAGAGTCACCGAGAAGGGCTAGCACTCTGGCTCCTTTAATCGGGGTCACGTCAGGAACCGATTCATCCTTCACCGCATCCAAGAACGGAGGGTGGTGTATGTAGGTGCTATCTTCGTTCCATGGATAGATCGCTCCTGCTGCAGTTTCGATCTCATTCCAAAGTTCATTCCCTTTGACCCCTGCCTCATATTGTTCCACGAACATTTCTGGTTGGATCGAGCTCAAAATGGTTTCTTTGATCTCTTCCGCAGTTGGCCAGATTTCTTTCAAGTGAACAGGGTTCCCCTCGGAGTCTGTCCCGATGGGTTCATTGACCAGATCGATATCCGTTGTACCTGCCAAGGCGTAGGCCACGACCAAGGGTGGGCTTGCAAGATAGTTTGCCTTGGTAAGTGGATTGACTCTTCCCTCAAAGTTTCGATTCCCACTTAGTACAGCGGATGCGACTAGATCGCCCGATTTAATCGCGTCTGCCACGGGTGTGGGTAGAGGTCCACTGTTCCCAATGCATGTTGTGCATCCGTATCCCACCGTATGAAAGCCAAGTTCATTGAGGGAGTCGGTGAGTCCTGCTTTATCCAGGTAATCGCTCACTACACGTGAGCCCGGAGCCAGGCTTGTTTTGACGTGAGTCGCTACCTTCAGGCCTTTTTCAACCGCTTTTTTGGCGAGTAATCCAGCACCGATCATCACGGAAGGATTGCTCGTGTTGGTACAGGAGGTAATCGCTGCAATGACGACCGCACCGTGAGAGATTTCCCTCGTTCCTTCTTCTGTGATGACCCTTCCTGATCGCTCGAGAGCATCTTCAGGGAGTCCGAAGCCGGTCTTACCTACGGGGGCGGTGAGAGAAGCATTGAAGGCCTGCTTCATCCCTGCCAGGGCAATACGATCCTGAGGTCTTTTTGGTCCAGCCAAACTGGGTTCTACCGATCCGAGATCAAGTGATACCGTCTTGGTGTACTGAAGTTCGGGCCCATCATCAGTCCGGAAAAGACCCTGAGCCTTGGTGTAGTTTTCCACCAAAGCTACCTCTTCCTCGGTGCGACCCGTTTGTCGTAAGAATTCAAGTGTTACTTCATCAACGGGGAAGAAACCCATGGTTGCTCCATATTCAGGAGCCATGTTCGCGATCGTCGCACGATCAGCAACACTCATCTTGCTCATTCCCGGCCCAAAGAACTCCACGAATTTACCGACGACTCCTTCTTCACGAAGCATCTCAACAACTTGAAGCACCATGTCCGTAGCAGTCGCGCCGGGAGGTAGAGAGCCGGTGAGTTCAAAGCCGATCACTTCTGGCATCAGCATATATAAAGGTTGGCCAAGCATATTTGCTTCGGCTTCGATTCCACCAACTCCCCATCCAAGCACACCAAGGCCGTTGATCATGGTGGTGTGACTGTCAGTACCGACCAGAGTATCGGGAAGTGCAACTGCTCCCTCTTCGGTGTCGCGAATCGCAACAACTTTAGCGAGGTATTCGAGATTGACCTGATGCACAATACCGACGTTTGGCGGCACGACTCGGAAGTTATCAAAAGCTTGTTGGCCCCAACGCAAAAACTCATAACGTTCCTGATTGCGTTTGAATTCAATTTCAACGTTCTGTGGCAGAGCTTGATCGGATCCAAAGTGATCTACCTGAACCGAGTGGTCAATCACTAAGTCGACGGGAATGAGGGGGTTAATTTTCTCTGGATCACCACCAATCCTCTGCATCGCTGATCTCATTGCAGCGAGGTCAACCACCGCTGGAACACCGGTGAAATCCTGCAGAACCACTCGGTACGGCTTAAATGGGACCTCCTGTTTTGCTGGTGACTCCGCTTTCCAAGCCGCGAGGTTTTTCACATCCTGCTCGGTGACGGTGAAACCATCGCAGTTTCGGAGCACTGCTTCCAGAAGCACTCGAATAGAAAAAGGCAATCGACTGATCTCGCCCACGCCTGTTTCTTCCAATTTCTTGAGGCTGTAAAGCGTGGCTTGGCCTGAACCAGTA
>JAYYHM010000527.1:0-5473 GCA_036148415.1 Planctomycetota bacterium | reverse complement strand
CATCACCGATTTTCCCCGTCTGCTGTCCGAAACCGGAATCTACGTATCGGTCAAGGATCATGAGGTTCATCCCGGTTTGATCCCCTACCAGGTGAATTCTCCTTTCTGGTCCGATGGAGCAGAAAAGCAAAGGTACATCGGGATCCCAGATGACGGGACCATACCCTTCAAGGCATCGGGTAGTTGGGAGTTCCCTGAGGGCACCGTTTTGGTGAAAACATTTTCACTACCTGTTGATACCGGTTCTGGAGTGGCAAGCGTGAAGCCCAGGATGCGACGGGTGGAAACACGACTCATGACCAAGCAGGACGGAGAATGGTTCGGTTATAGCTATCGCTGGAATGAGGAGCAGACGGATGCTGAATTGATTCCGGAGGAAGGTTTGGATGAGGAGTTCAGGGTAGTCAACGGGCAGCCCAGCAGCGTGATTCGAGAGCAGACGTGGCACTATCCCAGTCGCTCTGAGTGTATGGTGTGCCATAGTCGTGCAAGTAATTATGTGCTTGGTCTTTCGGTAAAACAGACCAATAGGTCAATCGAATCCAATGGCGACTGTGTTGCCCAGCTCGAGTATTTCCGACAGATGGGTCTCTTTCAGAGTCAAAGTGGAGCATCCTCGGACGGCAATGTTTCTCCATCAGCTTTTGAATTTCCAACTCCCATCGAAAAGTTGCCCAAGCTCGTGAATCCCTATGAGGAAACGGGTTCTTTAGAAGACCGGGCACGCTCGTACCTGCACGCAAACTGTGCAAATTGCCACGTGAAGGAGGGTGGTGGGAATTCGAAGATCATACTCAGTTCGCAGCGTCCGCTGAAGGAAGCAATGCTGCTTGGTCAGGAACCCATGCACGATTCCTTTGGCCTCAATGAAGCGAAACTGATCAAGCCTGGCGTGCCAGACGAGTCAATTCTTGTTCATCGTTTGGGTAGGCGTGGTGCTGGGCAGATGCCTCCGCTCTCCACTAACGTGGTTGATGAGCGCGCTCTCGTGCTCATCAAGCGGTGGATAGAAGAGATGTCTGTTGAAAGTTCCCGCCAACCCGCTGAGGCGAATCTGGCTGAATAATGGGCTTCTCCCTTTCACGTGGAAGATGGGTGATCGTCTCGGCAGTTTCTGTCTTTAAAGACGAAATGCAATCTCTATTTTTTCTTCATTGATCTGGAGATTTTTTCCACATTGCGTAGCACTCTGATCATATTTCCCCCGAGGATTTTCCGGATATCTTGCTCGGTGTATCCGCGATCCAGAAGAGCCTGTGTGATCACTGGGTAGGTGCTGACATCCTCGAGTTGTTTCGGTAAAGCCGGGACACCATCGTAGTCGGATCCGATACCAACGTGATCCACCCCCGCTATTTTGATAAAGTTCTCAATGTGATCGACAAGTGTGTGGACGGTGCAGAGTTTAGATCTTGGATTTTTTAATTCCCATTGACGCAATTCGGCGTCCGCTTTCTCATCATCGTTGGGATACTTTTGCGAGAGTGTGTCTCGAAGCTGCGTCCTTTCAAGCGACCGGGATACGTCAGTCGGGTGGACAAAATCTGGGAAGAAATTGACCATCACTACGCCACCATTTTCCCCTGTCAGTTTCAAGATTTCGTCTGGCACATTTCTCGGATGGTTCGCAAGAGCTTTCGCCGAGGAGTGGGAGAACATCACGGGTGCTTGACTGACCGCGAGTGCTTTCCGCATGCAATCCACGGATACATGGGAAAGGTCCACCACCATTCCAAGACGATTCATCTCTTTAACCACTTCTACTCCAAAGTTGGATAAACCATCCGCACGTGAATCATCGGAGCAGGAATCCGCCCAGTCGAGTGACATCGAATGGGTGAGTGTCATGTATCTGGCGCCTTGTCGGTAGAGTTCCCTCAGCACATTGATTGAGTTTTCGATTGAGTGGCCACCCTCAACTCCTATCAACGAAGCGATTTTACCTTCTCCCTGAATTCGCTCGATATCAGCCGTCGTCATTGCCAGTTCAAAGACGTCGTCGTACAGTTCGGCTAAATCATGAACGAGCTGGATTTGTTCAAGAGTGGTGGTCAGTGCGGCATTTTGTGAGGATGTGGATACAGGAACGTAGACCGACCAGAATTGCGCACCGACACCCCCTCGCCGTAATCTCGGGATGTCCGTGTGGAAACCGGGCTGTTCGTTTCTTAGGTTGTAGGCAGACAGTTTCTTGTCTGACTTGCGAACTGCCCATGGGAGATCATTATGTCCATCGAACACCGGAGCAGATCGGTGAATGCGGAGGGCTTCGGGTGAGACCACGACAGGGCTTCGAGCATCCGGCTCCTCTGCGAAGATGGTGTTGGAGGACGCAAACGTCAAGAAAATCGGTAAACGGGACGCTAGGCTGATCAGAAACGGAGTGATCATCGCCCGACTTATCAATCGTAAGATTGTCATGAATTGCAACTCCAAAAAGGGTTCGCTCTCGCCATCTTCCTGATCATGACAGAGTTGGTGGTAAATCTCTAGCTGTCTGTTGCTTTTTGCGCGCTAGAGGTGAGTAGGTTATGGAACCAACGACGCCACCTGTGTTAGGCTAATCAGGTCCCGAGATTTTAAGATCAGATTCACTGTCTGATTGGACCGCTGAAGCGTTTGTGCATACCAGGTCGCAAGTGAGATTTACCGATGTACCGTCTTTTCCTTGTTCTCTTTGTTGTTGTTATCTTTAAAACACTACCCGGCGATTGTGTGCCGAGGGTATTGGCAGATGAAAAAGCTATTGAATTGGCTCTCGAGAAAGCCGGTGAGAATCGTGGTGAAATCACCGCAGCTCTAGCCCAATCGACCGAGAAGCAGCGTCCGGGAATGGAGTTTTTGGTGATCCATATGCCCGAGGAAGATCTAAAGACGCTGACCGCTCAATTTTTGCTTAAAAACACACGCCTTGCCTATGAGGCTTGGGAAAAGTCACCGTGGCGGGAGCAGGTCACCGAAGCCCTCTTTTTGAATAACGTTTTGCCCTATGCAAATGTCAATGAGCAGCGAGACGATTGGCGAGCCGATTTTTATGAAAGATGTCTCCCGATGATTGCTGGTGCGAAAACTCCCACGGAGGCCGCGATACTCTTGAATAAGAATCTGTTCAGGGAAATTAAGGTCAAGTACTCAACCAAGAGAAACCGAGCAGATCAAGGGCCCGCTGAGTCGATGGAAACGGGCCTCGCTTCGTGCACAGGCTTATCGATCCTTTTGATTGATGCGTGTCGGGCAGTAGGTATACCCGCGAGATTTGTAGGAACGCCTCTCTGGACAAATAAGAGTGGGAACCACTCCTGGGTTGAAATTTGGGATGAGGGTTGGCACTTCACTGGAGCCTGTGAGCCGACCGGCGATACGCTTAATCAGGGTTGGTTCAAGGGACGCGCGGCAACTGCCATCACCGATGACCCCTTACACGCTATTTATGCAGTCAGCTATAAGAAGACACCTTCTGCATTCCCGATGGTCTGGGATCCCCGCAACCAGTCGATCTCTGCCGTCAATGTAACGGACCGGTATACCAAGAATTTTGAACCTCTACCTGAGGGCTTCATTGAGGTCATGATGAAGGTGACCGATAAGAGTGGACAGCGAGTGGCAACTCATTTCAAAATTCTAACACTCGACGGGGAGCTTGTTTTTGAGGGTAAATCAAAGGATGAAAGATTCGATGCCAACGATCATTGTTTGGTTCGACTGAAAGAGGGAAAGGAATACGCTATCAAGCTAAGTGGCTCTCCGTCCAAGCCAATCAACTGGGTTGCAGTTCGGCAAGACGGACCTTACACCCTTGTTATTTCACCTGATCAGGAGTCATCTACTGACAACAGTTCCGTTTCGGCTGATCGGAGGGTTAAGGGGAAGCCGAGTGTTTCGAATGGTAACGACCCAAGCATCGCAGCACTTCGAAAATATCTTGATTTGGCAGAGGAAGACCTCGGCGAGTTGCAATCCAAGTCATTTGCCAGCCAATCCCTCACTGAGCCCGTCGCACGTCAGGCAGCAGAAATGTTATGGTCGGATCACTTACGAAGAATCCGTGACCAACGAAAGCAGGAAATGGAAGCCGGGCAGGTCAAAATGGGTGACTTGGTGATGCCCTTCTACTACCGTACCTTTGGAGAAAAACCGGAAGACGGTCGTAGCCTTTATATATCAATGCATGGTGGGGGAGGTGCACCCCCACAGGTGAATGACCAACAGTGGGAAAACCAAAAACGACTTTACACGCTTTCCGAGGGTGTTTACTTGGTGCCGAGGGCACCTACCAATACATGGAATCTATGGCATCAGGGTCACATTGACGGCATGTTCGGTCGTCTCATTGAGAATATGATTGCCTTTGAGGACGTTAATCCTGATAAGGTGTACCTGATGGGGTATTCAGCCGGTGGTGATGGTGTTTACCAGCTTGCACCTCGGATGGCGGATCGCTTTGCAGCTGCTGCGATGATGGCAGGTCATCCTAACGAGACCTCACCCTTGGGTCTGAGAAACCTTCCCTTTACCCTTCACATGGGCGGGAGGGACAGCGCCTACAAGCGAAATCAGATTGCTGAGCAATGGAAGATCAAGCTCGCACAACTCCAGAAGGAGGATTTGGGAGGATATGAACATCTCGTGAAAATCTATCCTGAAAAAGGTCATTGGATGGATCGGCAAGATGCTTCTGCCATTCCTTGGATGGCAAAGTATCGTAGGCAACGCTACCCGCAGCGAGTGGTTTGGAAACAGGATGACGTAACCCATAACCGCTTTTATTGGCGTGCTGCGGATCCAAGTTTGGTAACGGGACGACCGTTAGTCGTTGCAACCATGAAGAATCAATCGATTATGATCGAGCATTCAGATCTTGATCGTATAACCATCCGCTTGACCGATGAGATGCTTGATCTTGACCAACCGATCGAGTTGATTTGGGGAGACGCCAAACCGGTGAGTGTGAAAGGGGAAAGGCGGATAGCAACGCTAGCCAAGACACTCGCGGAACGAGGTGAGCGACAAGGTATCTACAGTGCTGAGTTTGAAGTTTCAAAGCCTTGATAAACATTTTTGAATTGAGCCATGAAAAATCGTGTTGCGTGTATCTTCGTTTTTCTAATGACCCTGTGCGTCACTAACGCCAGCAGGGTCATGCTGCAGGCAGATGAGCCAACACTCGCTGAAATACGGCATCCGAAGGGCGTGGGTTTTCCACCAGTCGCTGACCAACAGTTGGCTAAGTTTGTTGCGCGACGAACGAGCCACCCGCTTGCAATCGACGGTAAGTTAGGTGAAGAGAGTTGGCGACAGGTTGAAGCATCCAATGCCTTTGTCGATCTCGTCTCGGGGAAGCCTACACTTTATGAAACGACCATCAAGGTGCTTTGGGATGACCAATATCTCTATGTCGGTTACGAAGTGGAGGAACCGAACGTCAAAGCAAAGTTTCTCAATCGAGATGATTTAATTTGGCAAGACAATGATG
>JAYYHM010000526.1:0-8794 GCA_036148415.1 Planctomycetota bacterium | reverse complement strand
CGTACCATGACCCCCAAGAAGCCGAACTCGGCTCTTCGTAAGATTTCTCGTGTGCGATTGAGCAACGGGAAAGAGGTTACGGTTGATATTCCGGGTGAAGGCCACAACCTGCAAGAACACTCGATTGTTCTTGTTCGTGGTGGTCGCGTTCGGGACCTACCCGGTGTTCGCTACCAAGTCGTTCGTGGATCTCGTGACGCACTCGGTGTAGAAGGGCGTAAGCAGTCCCGAAGTCGCTACGGTGCGAAGAAGTAGTTTAACTGCAGAGGCGTGAAGGGCATCTCAACCGGTGCTCTGCGGGAAGCGAGTACCGAACGTTGTCGGTACTCTTAAATTTGAGTCAATCACACATTGTTTTTGTAAGAAACGAAGATGGGTCGTATTACCTCCAGTCGCTCTCAGTTAAAGGGTGATCCTAAACATAACTCGCTGCTCGCCAGCAAATTCATCAATTGCTTGATGTTAGATGGCAAGAAGACGACCGCACAGAAAGTCTTCTACGATGCCTTGGATGAAATAGCCAAACGCAACGAGGTGGCCGATTCTTCATCAATCGAAGTCTTTGAGTCGGCTGTTGAGAACGTCAAGCCTTACATCGAAGTGAGAAGCAAGCGAGTGGGTGGTGCTAGCTACCAAGTTCCTATGCAAGTAAACCGAGCTCGTCAGCAGAGTTTGGCCATTCGCTGGATTCTTGGTGCGGTACGTGATAAGAAAGGGCGTCCAATGCACCTCAAGCTTGCAGATGAATTGCTCTCCGCATACAAGAAAGAGGGTGTCGCGTACACCAAGCGAGAAAACACCCATCGTATGGCTGATGCGAACAAGGCATTCGCACACTTTGCTTGGTAGAGTCGAGCCAAATTCCGATATCGATTACCGCGACGCTCTGACGTCGCGGTTTTTTTTTGCTTCCGCAGACATGCTGCGATATTGACCTGCTGTGATGTTGGTGTGAGGGGTGAAGCTCATGCCTTGCTATTGCAAAGCGACGCTCTTCGATGAAAGATTGTATTGCAAGAGCCGTTTACCGATAAGAAAGTTGGATTGGGTAGATGCGCTGATCCCTCGATGATGCAAATTAATTCCTCCCGAGTTCTCCGCAGTTTGGATTCCATGGCTACAGACATTTCAAAAATTCGAAACATCGGTGTGATTGCGCATATTGATGCGGGCAAGACAACGGTGACGGAGCGAATGTTGTATCTCAGTGGTGCAAAGCACCGGGTGGGGAGAGTGGACCATGGAACCACGGATACCGATGATGATCCTGAGGAGCAGGAACGCGGTATTACGATCTTCAGTGCATGTGTGAAATACAATTGGGGTGATTACTCGATTAACTTACTGGATACTCCTGGCCATGTGGATTTCACGGCTGAAGTCGAACGCTGCTTACGAGTACTGGACGGAGCAGTGGTGGTGTTCTCTGCTCGGGAAGGGGTCGAAGCGCAGAGTGAGACCGTCTGGAGGCAAGCGGATCGGTATGAAGTTCCTCGGATTGTCTTCATCAACAAAATGGACCGCGAAGGTGCCAATTTTGAATCCGTCTTTAATGAGATTGGTCCGCGACTTGGGGGCAACCCGGTTGCAATAGAGATCCCATTGGGTCAGGGACCAACGCATGTTTCGGATCCGTTCCGTGGTGTGATCGATCTTATCAATATGAAGCTCTTGGAGTTTGATCCCGAGACTGAAGGTAAGACGATTGAGGAGAAGGAGATCCCCGCTGAATTTTTAGATGATGCAATGCTTTGGCGGGAGCAAATGTTGGACGCGATCTATGACATCAGTGAGGAGGCAGCTACGCTCGCGTTGGAGGAGCAGGAGGTGCCTTCGGATCTCATTATTTCAGCGTTGCGGCGAGGGTGTATCGACAGGACCATTCAGCCAGTACTTTGTGGATCGGCTTTACACGGTATTGGTGTGCAACCGCTGATGACCGCTGTGGGAAACTTTCTACCCAGCCCATTGGATCGACCTCCTGTTGAAGGTGTGGATCCGAAGCGAAAAGAGAAGACTCTGACTCGAGGTCCGGAGAGCAAGGACCCATTTTGCGGTCTTGTTTTTAAGATTTTACCAGCGAAGACTGGCGACAATTATTGGATCCGAATTTACAGCGGTGAACTGAAGCAGAACTCTCGAGTTTTTTGTCCCAATCGAGACAAAAAAGAGAATATCGCTCAGGTCTGGCAGATTCACGCTACCAAGAAGGATCGAAGTGGCCAAATGGAATCGGTCGGAGCAGGTGATATCTGCTGTGTCATCGGTCCACGTTTTGCAATCACCGGTGATACGCTCTGCGATACAAAAGCAAATATTGAATTACCGAGTATCAATTTCGCCGATACCGTTCTGTCCATGGCAATCGAACCGGAAAGTACGGCGGATAAGAAGAAGCTTGAAGAGACGCTCGATATGCTGCGGCGGCAGGATCCAACTTTTCAGGCGAGTGAAAGTAGTGAAACAGGACAGACGCTGATTAGTGGCATGGGTGAGTTGCATCTTGAAGTGATCCAGCATCGCCTGACCCGTGACTTTGGTTTGGACGTCAAGTTCTACAAGCCGCGTGTAAATTACCGTGAGACTATCGGAAGTGCCGCTAAAGTGATTGGTCAATGCAACCGACAGATGGGGGCCACGCAAATGTTCGCTAGGCTTGGACTGAAGGTATCACCGCTTGAGAACGCTTCCGCACCTGCTCTCGTTTTCGACCGCTTGCCGCCTGAGTGTCCGTTGCCCAATGCCGTGCGATCCGCTGCAGTCGACGAAATTCGTGAACGTGCCAGTGGCGGTGGTCTGCTGGCTGGATTTCCTCTCTCGGGCGTCCGAATTGAAGTCTTTTCAGCAGAGATGCATGAGGAAGGGAGTGATGAGGTCGCTTTTCGAATCGCTGCCGGGGACGCATTCGATAAGGCAATGCAGGAAGCGGGGCCTGTTCTGCTGGAGCCCCTGATGAAGGTTGAGGTCACTACGCCTGAGGACTATATGGGCGAGCTCGTGGGTGACCTGCAGCAGCGGAGAGCGATTATCTCTTCCACCGAGTCTCGCGGCATGATGACAGTGATCACAGCGGATGCACCACTGAAGGAGCTTTTTGGGTACTCAGGAGCTGTGCGCAGTTTATCTCAGGGGCGAGCAGGAAGCAGTATGGAGCCTCTCGGCTATCAGCCGGCGCCCAAAGAAGATACTGAATCTTTTCAGTTTTAAAAATCACGCGGAATGGTAAGACCATCAAAGGGTCCTGCTAGTGACCTGACGGGTGGAGACAATTGGATTTTCATGGGGAAAAGCTGGTCTTTTTGCTCTTACCGCTTCAACCCACGTGAACCGAACGGGTAAACTGAACGAAGAAAGAGCGTTGCTCTAATTTTGACGCTCCCGTACCATTTTAGCGTTGTTTAGTGTCTAGGTGCTTTCGTTAAAAAAGCTGGGCGACGTTAAGCAATACCCGTTGAATCTCGCACTGAAGGTATATGAAACAAAGGCTCGCGATCTGCTCCTTTGAGGCGACTCATGTTGCTAACTCCCTTGTCTTCTTCGGTGCTGACAAACATCCAGGACATCATGATGGATAATTCCCCACGGAAATACTTTCGCTTGCGATTTTTATTTCTCTTAGTCGCAATCTGCTTCACCCCCCAAGCTGTTTTTGCTCAAGACGGTTCTGAGCAGACTTCTGAGGCTGCCGGAGAGTTCACCTTGGGTGAACCACCAGCAAGGGATGGGCGAGTGGCGAGACTGATTGCTGCCCTGATGCCACGTAATCACATCTCCGCGAAACGACTGGACGACACCATTAGCGAGAGGGCGCTACAGCTCTACATTAAGTCGCTGGATCCTCTAAAGCTGTACTTTTATCAAAGTGACATCGAGGAGTTTGAAGAGGCCAAACTTGAGATCGATAACATGGTGCAGAATGGCGATCTAGGGCTTGCCTATAAGATTTTCTCGCGATTTATCAAGCGTGTCGACGAGCGAGTTGCTGTAGCAATGGAACTCCTCGACGGCGAATTTGATTTCACCATGGAAGAGTCGATCGTTACAGATCCAGATGAAACTGAGTATTCGAAATCCCCGGAAGACGCCCGAGATCGCTGGCGTAGGCAAATTAAATACGCAATGCTTGACCTAAGAGATGATGCCGCCGACGAAGCCGCTTCAGATACCGAAGATGTCTCAGATGACTATACCGAGCAACTTCAACGCCGTTACTCCAGATACGCAACGCGTTGGAAGCAGACTGATAATGACGATCTTCTGGAAATGTTTCTCACTTCAGTCACCACGGCCTATGACCCTCATTCGACCTACATGTCACCGGGTACTTTGAATGATTTTCAAATCCAAATGAGCTTGAACCTCGACGGTATCGGGGCTCAATTGAGAGAGAAGGATGGAACAACCGTTGTGACACGCATCATCCCAGGTGGTGCTGCAGCTAAACATGGAAAGCTGAAAACTGACGACGTGATTGTAACGGTCGGTCAGGGCGACGACGGCGAAATGGTCGACGTGGTGGAGATGCCGCTGAGCGATGTTGTCGACTTGATTCGCGGCAAAGCAGGTACTCTTGTCCGCCTGGGCGTGAAGCAGGGCGGGGTCGGAAATGTGGAAGAGTACAAGATTACGAGAGCTCGGGTTCAGCTTGAGGAGTCCGCTGCTCGAGGCGAGATCATCGAACACCAAGTACCGGGTGCCGAGGAAACTCTGAAGATTGGTTACATCAACCTGCCAAGTTTCTACTTGGATATGGACGCTGCTCGTCAGGAGAAAGCGGATTTTCGTAGCAGCACTCGAGATGTTCGCCGAATTTTGATTGATTTCCAAGAGAAAGGTGTCGCGGGGCTTGTTCTCGACTTGAGTAAGAATGGCGGAGGTAGCCTTACCGAAGCGATCAATTTAACAGGTCTGTTTATTGATCGTGGGCCAGTTGTTCAAGTCAAGAATTCAGACGGGTCGATTCAGCAATATGCGGACGAACAGGGTGGGACAACTTGGGATAAGCCACTCGTGGTGATGACCAGTAAGTTTAGTGCAAGTGCAAGTGAAATTTTTGCTGGTGCAATCAAGGATTACGGGCGTGGGATCGTGGTGGGTGACCCCGCGACGCACGGTAAAGGAACCGTCCAGACTCTAATGGATTTAGGGCAACAACTTTTTGCACATAACCGCGCCAACTACGGTGCTTTGAAAGTCACGCTGCAGCAATTCTATCTTCCCGATGGCCAGAGCACTCAGCGGAAAGGTGTCACTGCAGATATTGTTCTCCCCAGCATCAGCGCGAAGATGGATGTTGCTGAAGGAGACCTGCAATACGCTTTGGAGCATGATGTCGTCGCAGGAGCAAAACACTCCGTCTACAACATGGTACCTATTGATCTGCTCGACGAGTTGAGAGTTCAATCAGAGAAGCGAGTTACAGCAAATGAAGAATTCACCGATCTGTTGCGTCGAATCAGTTCTTATGTGGCACAAAAGGAAGAGGATTCGGTACCTCTCAAAGAGTCAGCATTTGTTGCCAGACGCAAGGAATTGGAGTCTCAGAATAAAGATGAAGAACAGGAGTTAGTGGAGCAAATGAACGACGGTGTCGTCTACCGAGATGGTTTTTACAATCGAGAGGTGATGAATATCGTCCACGACTACATCCAAGGACTTCGAGAGAAAAATCTCGATAATGCTGGCTGACCTGCTAGTTAGTGAAGGCTGAGCCGAAAAAGAATTTAACTGTGTGTTTAGCCCACAACTCGTTTTGGGTATGCGGGCTTTCTAATTAGAAGTGATTCAAGGTTTGGCATCTCGTGTGATGTACAACGCGGTTGGGTGGATCAATTGAGATGGGTACTCATTGGGTTCGAATTGACTTGACCAGACATGAGCCAAGGCTTGACGTTTTGATTCACCGGCTACTAGGAACCAAATATTTTTTCCAGAGTTAATTGCTGGGGCGGTCAGTGTGTAGCGGTAGGTGTCTAGCTTTTCAACCCAATTGTGCACGAACCATTTCTGCTCCTCACCCAGTGCTTTCGTTTTCGGGAATAGGGAAGCAGTGTGAGCGTCATCTCCAAGCCCGAGAAGAATCAAATCCCATTCCGGCATGGTTTGATTTTCAAAGTGTTTTCGTAGAATCCTTTCATGTTCTGCAGCCGATGTTTCAGGGTCAGAAGGAAGAACTTCGACCGGGTGAACATGGTCAGATAAATGATGGTTCTTTAATAGAGTCTCACGAACCATTCTTTGGTTGCTTTGGTCTGAATGAGCAAGGACATTCCTTTCGTCACCCCAGAACCAATGAATTTTGTCCCATGGCAGATCCCTTTCAGCCATGAGTTCGTAGATCCGACCGGGCGTCGATCCTCCTGACAGCGATATTCTCGCAATACCTTTTTCATCAACAGTCTTCAAAATCAAATCAGAAGCGGCTTCAGCTACGCCTTGCTGTAATTCGGCGGTCGAGTCAAAGATAATCGTTGAAGGGTTGGACGCATTCATTCAAAAGATTCTTCTTTACCTGGGAACTTGCCACTGCTTATCGCCTCGCGATAATCTTTTGCGGCTTTCTGAATTGAACTACGAACATCGGCAAACTGTCTCACAAACTTTGGCAGATAGCCAGAGTTAAACCCAATCATATCATGGGTGACTAAGACCTGACCGCAGACGTGTGGGCCAGCTCCAATTCCGATAGTAGGGACAGATACTTCCTGCGTAATTATACGACCAATTTCTGAAGGGACACATTCGATCAAGACGCAGAATGCACCCGCCTTTTCAGCGGCGATCGCATCCGCGATCAACTCTTCAGTTTGTCTCTGAATACGATAACCACCATCCACGTGCACATTCTGTGGTCGAAGTCCAACGTGTGCCATGACCGGGATGCCGGCGGTTACGATTGCTTCAATTCGACTGGCTTGTTCCGCACCACCTTCTAGTTTCACAGCGTGGCATTGAGTTTCTTTGAGCACTCTGGCGCTGGCTTCGATGCTTCGATTGATTTCAAGTTGGCCTTCGGGAAAGGGTAAATCCACCACCACCATCGCCCGACGAGCCGCTCGGCCCACCATCTCCGCGTGATAAAGAATCTGGTCCATGGTGACTGGCAATGTCGTCTCGTGACCTTGAACCACCATCGCCAACGAATCACCAACCAGAAGAATATCGACCTCTGCTTGATCGAGCGCTTCAGCGGTGGGGTAATCATACGCCGTGAGCATGGAGATGGCTGTTCCATCTCGCCGCATTCGTTGGAGCGTTTTAGTGGTCACACGCCGAGCAGATCCGCGTGCATTCTGGTTGCCTTTTTCGGTGTGACTCATGGCTGCGTCATTCTGAGAAAGAAGGGTCGCTAGGAGTGATCGGCCTAGTCTTATTCGGAAGTTTAAGCCCAGTCGATCCTCTGCCGACAGGGTGGGAAGGTCTTGATCCGTGGTTTTTGGCGTGGTTTTATCTTTTTTTTCATGGATGCCAATTTTATTCGGTGCTCAAAAGGCTATTTCCATCCGGACCCAGAGCGTGAGTTACAATGATCAGGACTTCTGGAGTAGTTCAATTCCGATCCGCATATCGCCTTGGACTCTCTGCCAAATAAATGCCTCGCTTGGGTGCCAAGATGCGAATGAATTGGGTCAGTACATATGGCTTTGTCCGTCATCCTATTTCCATTCTCAACTTATCTATGATCGCATGTTGTTGTTCTGCTCCCTTGAGCACCACCGCCGTTGCTCAGACTGAGAATCAGATCGAGCGGAATTTTAAATCCGCTGAACAGGGCAATTCGGTTACTGCGAGTGGTTTGAATTCCGAGCCGATTTTTGGCGGTAACCAGAACATGGTCACCGAGTTCTCTGGCACCCTGAAAGGTTTTCATCGTGGTGTGATCTACGTCCTGAAGGCTGATGGAACCGATGTGATGGTGCAGATACCAGAAACCATTACAAACTTTCGATTTATCGCTCAGGCGAAACCAGCATTCCTGCAACGCGGCCAACTGGTCCGACTCCGAGGAACGTTCAATCCTGTCAACGCAATGCCGGTCACACCTATCAATAAGGTGGAGCTTTTTCAGCCCGTTGCGGCTGGTATCACCGGGCGAATGCGAGAGCAATTCATTCCAGGGATCTATCAAGAGCAACCAGGCGAGAATCCACAAGCATTTGGTCAACCTGTAAGCTGCCGAATCGTTGGAGCAGTCATGGGGCTGAATCAAAATGGAGTTTTAATGCTGCAAACGGGAGTGCGACCGCTACAAATTCCGCTCGCTCCCGAGGCTACATTTGAGATTTGCTACAACAACCTCTCGCTAGCCCAAGAGGGGGATCAAGTATCGGTGTCTGGTTTCTATCAGCCACCCGAAGAGACCCGAATTCGAGCTGAGAGAATTACCATCACAACCGAGCGTGTTTACGGGGAGTTTTCTGGACAGGCAGCTCAACGTGTCACCCGGCGTCGTTCCAGTCGTGTCAACGATCCCGAGAAGCTACCCGAAAAAGCAGGTAAGGAGGGTTTAGAAATCAACGAGGATATCGGAGAAAACGTCGGAAAAGAGAACGAAGTGACATCGGAGATGAAAGGCGAAGCGGGGAATGAGCTCGCCGAACCATCCTGATGATGTTTTTCACAATCATCAAAATAACTTAAACTGATCGTCCCAGGAGCACGTAGGAACCCTACCAAGTGAGCCAGAGAGATCCGCTTCTCCAGTAACCTTGGCCCTCAAGCGAACTTAGTAACCTAGATTCTTCACAATGGAGTCGATGGGAGTAAGGTTCGTTGATTTGTTTTACTGACCCAA
>JAYYHM010000525.1:0-7461 GCA_036148415.1 Planctomycetota bacterium | reverse complement strand
TGATTGCTTCAAAAACACCAATAAGCCGATTGCGCACATCGAACATAGGAACAGCAATCAGGGAGTGTGTTTCGAACTCAAGACTCTCGTCTACGCGACGGTTGACCCTAGACTCCTCATCGCTACCTCGATTCCACATTTGTGGTAAGCCACTTTGAAGGACTTCACCAACCACACCCGCGGAATCATCGACTTCCAGAATCCCGCCGGGAACGCCCAGTGCGGGTCTTCCAACCAACTTCTTTCGTTTCCGATCCCAGAGAAAGATACTCGCGCGATCGCATTCCAGAATGCGGGTTGCAGCATCAGCAATCGCTTCAAGTAGTGTCTGATCATCATCATGTCGTTGCCAATTCGCTGCGGCTTCGACCACTGCGGTCAGCTGACCGAGCCGTCTCGAACAATGGTCTGACCATCTTAATTGCCCCAGCGCCGTACTTAGATCGCGGACGACTTCCTCCATTTCCGTGATCTGCTTCACGGATCGGTCCTCCCACGGAACCCCTATTGGATGGAATACGAAAGCGGCTGAAGATACGGGAATTCCCTTCGACCGCCACAGGTCAGTAAAGCGTGATGAATTTTCTAGGGGGATTGCCAACCATCCGCCTTCTGAAACCGATTGTGCTTGATCCAAAGCTCTGGGAACTAAGGTCTCTGGAGCCGAAATTTGCCCGCCCTCCCAGTCCTTGGTTACCCAATTACCACGAATTTGCTGCACCAATCCAACAGCATCGAGACCCAAATCCTTGCAGAGTTGGGGCATGACCAATGCGAGAAACTCCTGTTCAGAGTGTGATTTCTGCATCGCGAGTAGAATTTGACTCGAAAAACTCAAACCTATCGAATCGTAGGGTCCTTGGGAATTTGCAGTATCCAAAATCATTTCTCACAGTCAGAAAAACAGTGTCGATAGATATCTGAAAGCGGCTAACTTAGACGGCTAACAATAACATCGAACCTACCGTTAGAATAATAGGCTGAAGGCACCCCGGTGGACAGCAAACCACCGAATCCGGTACGACTTTCATAATTGAAACGAGAGCCTCAACGTCCCACGAGGCACTAAGCGAATTTCCGAAATACCTATCAGGACAGACAAAAGATGCAATTTGAGGGCAAAAAAGGTCTAGTACTTGGCGTGGCCAATGATCACTCCATCGCTTGGGCTATCGCTAAGCAAATCATGGATGCTGGCGGAGAATGTGGGTTCACGCATCTGCCCGATCGAGAGGACGATGAGCGAAAGCGTAACCGGCGCCGTGTAGCACAACTCACTGACAAATACGAAAACGCTAAATTCCTCATTCCGATGGACGCTCAAAAGGATGAGGACATTCAGAGCGTCATGGATCACGCAGCAGAAACATTTGGACAGATTGATTTCCTACTCCACTCGATCGCTTTCGCTGACCGGGATGATCTCTCTCGAGACACCGTACATACGAGCCGAGATGGTTTTAAACTGGCGATGGATGTGAGTGTGTACACCCTCCTTGCCTGCACAGCCGCAGCAAAGCCAATCCTGAAGCCGGGCGGCGCTGTCGCAACGATGACCTACTTCGGTGGTGAAAAGTGTGTTCCTGGCTACAACGTCATGGGTATCTGTAAAGCAGCTCTTGAAGCCACCGTGAGATACCTCGCCTACGATATGGGTCCACAAGGTGTCCGCGTCAATGCCCTCTCTGCGGGACCAATTCGGACTTTGGCGGGTCGTGCTGCCGGTGTTGAGGAAATGCTCACGCTCTACCAACACATGGCTCCACTGGGGAGAAATGTAAGTCACGAGGAAGTGGGCAAGACCGGAGCATTCCTGCTTAGTGAAGCAAGTGAAGGTGTCACCGGAGAGATCCTTCATGTTGACGGTGGTTACCACGCCATGGGCAGCCCAGGCCGACTGCTTGATCATGTCAATAAGCCACAATCCTAAACGTTTATCATCAATCTCCATTTTGATGAATGTCTGAGCCATCCGCTTTTCATCTCGAATGAACTGCGAAAACTCATTATGGCCCATGAGGTCGGAAGCATGTTCATCAATCAAGTCTTTTTGTTTCATCGAGGATACGAATGGTTCGCACCGAAAGCACAATGTTGCCTCTGGGCACGAAAGCACCTGGCTTTACGCTACCCAGCACGGAGGGTGATTCCGTAAGTCTATCTGATTACGCGGATTCGAAAGCTCTACTGATTATTTTCATGTGCAACCATTGCCCATACGTTAAACATGTTGCTGATCAACTGAAACAGCTCGCAGATGATTATGCAGATCAAGGTGTTGCCGTTGTTGGCATCAGCAGTAATGACGCAGAGAAGTACCCTGATGACTCTCCATCCGCCATGGCAGAAGAGAAAGCGATGCGAGGATATCAATTTGCTTATCTGTATGATGAAGATCAGAGTGTGGCCCAAGCCTATCACGCTGCCTGCACACCTGACTTCTATCTTTTCGACTCGGATCATCAGCTGGCTTACCGAGGACAGCTAGACAGCAGTCGTCCGAATAGTGGCATACCCGTCACGGGAGAAGATTTGCGAACTGCAATCGACGCGGTGATTGCGGGCGGCACAGCCCCGGAGCAACAAAAACCCTCTCTGGGATGTAATATCAAATGGAAGGAAGGAAATGAGCCACAGTACTTCAATCCTTCAGGCACATCGTGAGTGCTCCTTATCTTCATGAACTGACCCTGCGTTTAGCACTCGGGGCCACAGCCATTGAGCAGAATATTCTCAAGAAGCATGTCTCTTGGCTTCAAGCTAAACAATCCGAGAATGGGGGATACGCGGGGCGTGAAGGCGATTGCGACCCCTATTACAGCGCGTTCGCCTTGAGAGCGTTATGGGTAGCAGGTGCATTGGATGGCGACATTGCCAAGAGAGCAGGATCTTTTCTGCGCGCCCGGCTGAATGAACGCGAATCCATGATTGATATGATTTCATTGATCTTTGGGGCAGCAATATGTGAAATGGCTGCCGGTGAAGTCGTTCTACCGGACGAGGAAGATCAACAACAAGTGAGTTGGCGAAGCAACGTCTCAGCTCTGTTAGAAAGTCTCCGCACACCAGATGGTGGATATGCAAAAACCCCTGAAGGTCGCGCGGGAAGCACCTACCAAACCTTCCTAACGGTTCTGTGCTATCAGTTAATCGAGGTTCCAGTTCCGGACATCGATAGCATTGTCGCCTTCCTCAAAAATCAGCAGCATGCTGAAGGCGGGTTTCTGGAAATCCGAGCCGCGAAGCGTGCGGGCGTCAATCCTACGGCGGCTGCAATCGGGACTCTCAAGGCCTTAGGCAGGCTAAAGCCAGAGGAGCATCGTAAAACGATTGAATTTCTCGCCGACATGCAATCCGATGAAGGAGGATTCACAGCGAATACGCGTATTCCTTTCGCTGATCTGCTAAGTACTTTCACCGGAACACTCACTCTCTTTGATCTTGAAGCGATCAACGAAATCAACCTAAATGCCGTGCAAAAATACGCTCAATCGATGCAGGGTCCCGAGGGTGGTTTTTTTGGCTTCGCCCTTGATCAGACTGCGGATGTGGAATATTCCTTCTACGGAATTGGAACCTTAGCTTTGTGTCATACTTAAAACCGAAGATCTAGAGCAGGATACTTCAACCAAACCGTTTATACTGCACTGACTTAGGCAGAATGATCACATATGAATACCACCTCAACCAAAGTCGCATCCGTCGAAATCAAGCATGTTTCAAAATCGTACGAAACGCCCTCTAGTACGATTAAGGTTCTCAACGATATTTCATTCTCACTTAGCGCAGGAAACTCGCTCGCTATTCTTGGACCCAGCGGTACGGGCAAAAGTACTCTCCTTCATCTCTTGGGAACATTGGATCGACCAGATTCAGGCTCAATTCAAATCGACGGAGTTGACCCCTTTGACTTGGACGAATTGGCGCTTTCCAAATTCCGAAACGCAAAAATCGGTTTTATTTTCCAAGACCACCACCTGCTTCCCCATCTCAATGTGATCGAAAACGTCCTTGTACCCTCGTTAGCTCAGGGAAAACCTAGTCGTGAAAGAATGGATCGAGCAGAAGCACTACTAGAGTCGGGTGGCCTCGACAACCGACTCACTCATCTACCGAAAGCTTTATCTGGAGGTGAACGTGAAAGGGTGGCCATCGCACGTGCCTTGGTGATGGACCCGACCCTGATCTTAGCAGATGAACCTACAGGAAACCTCGATCGAAAAACCGCAGATCAAGTGACCGAGCTTCTCACTTCGTTACCGCAAGATCATGGCGCGATCTTGGTTGCCGTAACACACAGCCAAGCCCTCGCCGATGCTCTTCAAGATCGCCAAGAATTAGTCGATGGTACGCTACAGCAAGTCTCTTAACGGTTGTTGCCTCATCGAAAGCTATACATGACATGACGCTGGTGGTCAAACTAACTGTGAAGTGATCTTACCGCAAAAACGCATTGAGCCAGTTCGAATTAGATTCTGAGTGTTTACGTCAGATCCCCTAAATCAAGTCGGTCACCATACCTTCGTAGCACTTGACTTCTTAACTCTGCCCAGTCCTCAGATTCAAAGAACTCCTCATCCTCAACACTCTCCTTTGCCAATCTTCTTGCAACCCCCATCATTTCCTGATCGCGATGCAAATCCGTGATACGCAGCGGGGGTAAACCACTCTGGTTCTTTCCAAAGAAATCACCTGGTCCACGGAGTCGAAAATCTGCCTCCGCCAACTCGAATCCGTCATGGGTGCTCTCAAATACCTTTAAGCGTTCATGATCATCCGGATGAGTCTCACCGTCGGTAAAGACACAAACGTGACCATCATGCACACCCCGAGAAACACGCCCTCGCAATTGATGAAGTTGTGCGAGCCCAAATTTTTGAGCTCCTAATATGGTCATGACTGTAGCGTTGCTAACGTCGATTCCCACTTCAATGACTGTGGTGGATACGAGAACCTGCAGCTTTCCGGAATGGAAATCTTCCATCACCCGCTGTTTCTGTCGCTGGTCCATTCTGCCATGCAGGAGGCCGATGCGATAATCTGAGAGTAATCCATTCGCGAGATCTTCGTAAACCGATTCAACCGAAGAAACGTCCTCGTTCTTGCTCATTTCGGCCTCATCCGTTGCATCGCTTGGCGCAGTCACAGAATCAATCATCGGTGCAACCACATACACCTGACGCCCTTCGTTGAGTTTCTCACAAACGAAATGCCACCATCGATCCTTCCAACCCTGATGAGATAAATAGGTATGCACGGTCCCTCGCCCTGGAGGTGCACCTCTCAAGGTACTTAGATCAGCATCTCCAAATAGAGTCATCGCAATAGATCTTGGAATGGGTGTTGCGGACATCACAAGGTAGTGGGGATCTGCGCCACCTCTTCTAAGCATTTCTCTTTGAGCTACACCAAACTTGTGTTGTTCATCCACCACGCAAAGGCCAAGCTGTGAGAACTTTACTCCTCCATGCAATAATGCTTGGGTGCCAACAAGCAGATCAATCTGCCCCGTCTCCGCGTCATGCAAGATCTGTCGTCGATCAGCATTTGACAGCGATCCACTGAGAAGGCCAACAGTTACTTTCGTCTCGGTGAGGTATGATTTCAGGGTAAGGTAATGCTGCCTAGCAAGAACTTCCGTCGGTGCCATCAAGACTGCTTGATAACGATTTGCAACGCATAGCAGCATCGCATAAAC
The DNA here is from genome assembly GCA_036148415.1 of Planctomycetota bacterium. Taxonomy (GTDB): domain Bacteria; phylum Planctomycetota; class Planctomycetia; order Pirellulales; family Pirellulaceae; genus Rubripirellula. The sequence continues at coordinate 1,763 of JAYYHM010000525.1, read as the reverse complement.
GGCGACCACTGTTTTGCCACTTCCCACATCGCCCTGCAGTAAACGATTCATAGGAAAAGGGCGAGCCACATCCGACTGAATTTCTTCAATCACACGTTCCTGATCGATCGTCAGCGGAAACGGAAACCGGTTTTTGATTCTCGCATCAATCATTGCACTCGAAGTGAGTACCGGAGATTTTCTCTCCGTTGAAAGACGTTTCTGTCGGATAGCTAGTGCGAGCTGAAGAACCAAGCACTCCTGAAAAATCAACCGTGCTCTGGATTGATCGAGAATTTTTTGGTCCGACGGAAATGCAATCCTCGAATCGAATCCGAAATCCCCGGCAATTGATCACGATCCATCACTCCGGCCGCTTGCAGTGCTTTGGCTGCTCGAAGTCGAAGTGATAGCGGCATTACCTCCTTTAACTGATCAGATAACTCATCAAATACCATTCGCACTGTCTTACGAAGATCCGTTTGTTTGAGTCCTTCCGTCAGTGAATAAACCGGAAGTATCTCAGGCACAGGGAGATCCTCTTCGTCAGATAGCGTGACTACTTTTGGATGTGTGAATTCAACCTGCAGACCATTCAAACGTGGATTACCTGATACTTGCAAACGCTGACCTATCGTCAATTGCTCAGCACGGTAGGGCTGGTTAAAAAACAGTAGCCTTACCGCTCCGCTTTCATTGATAACGATTATATTGCAGATCGATTTACCTGGCGATCGTGTGATGAGATCGATATCTTCTACCTCGCCAATCAAAGAGCAAGCTACTCCCTCCTGAATTTTGTCTATGGCACAGACTGGCGCAGGTAATTCATAACTTCTAGGTAAGAAAAAGAGTATTTGCTGGGCCGTATTGACTCCAAGTTTCTGTAGCCGTTTCGCACGAGAAGGTCCGACACCCGGTAAATACTGCACGAGCGTAGCTAGTCGGAGAGCGTTTGATTCGGACACGCGAAATAGCCTTACCTTGATGCCTCTAAAGTAATCGCTAGCGGATGGAGTGGTTTGAGATGGAAAAAGCGGGTTGGAAAACAACATTTCCAAGATTCATCTTGTCTCTTCTCCCTCAGAACGATACCGTGCAGACCAAGCATCGTTTCCGAGCAGAGGAAATAACCTACCAAGCTCAGTCTATTCTGACGACAAGATTGTCCTGATGACAGTCCCACTCCATCAATCTATTGCTAAGGCGAATTTCAGCCTACTTCCTCACCCCACTTCCGTCAAAGCGATTAGTACTTTGGGTGAAGGGAGAGCGGCACAGGCGATTCTTTGTGACGCAACGCTGGATTGCGGAAAAAAAATTCGATGTGTGGAGAAAAGGTTTTCACCGGGATGGCTAACTCGAGTCATCTACCGCATTTGCTTTCAAGCTCCTTTTGCTTATCAGTCCAATCAAGACGCCATTTTAGCCTGCTACTATCGTCGGATTGTTGTAAGCCAGATTCTTCGCGGACTCAATTCACCAGTGCAAGTCGCAAAACCGATCTACGTGAGGTTTGATCGCTTCTCCAACTGTTGGGTTCTTGCGGCGGAATGGATTCAAGGACGGGGCATCCGCCCCATGGATTCTGACGCAACACGACCCAAACGGGTGATTCGTCGTTTTCTTGGACTCGAGAAAACGAAGTCATCTCAAGGGCTAAGCGAAATCAGTGAGCTTGTTGAAACTATGCGAGTTCTGGAAGCTCAATTACGGCAGTGCGGGCTCATTGGAACAGGCTGGCAGGTTTCCCCGGCAGCAATGGTGTCCACTGCCAACTTGCT
>JAYYHM010000524.1:0-10993 GCA_036148415.1 Planctomycetota bacterium | reverse complement strand
ACGATGCGAAATCTCATGCAAAAACGCACTTCTGCAAAGCTGATCGTCATCAGCTTTCTCTGTTTCTGCAACGCACTGTTATTCGAATTCAGTGCAGAGCCCTTGGCGGCGGAAGACAGGATCTCGGGGCCTTTCACCTCCTACGATCGCAACGCCGACGGGAAATTAAGCATCGACGAATTTCGAGATTCGGAGCTATTTAAACGGGTTGATGCCAACGGGGATGGGCTGATCACACTAAGTGAAGCAAAACTCGCCGCTGACCGCGGCGTCTTTAAGGACCGGGAACTACCCGAACCCGTGAGCGAGAGTCCTGTTGATGAGTCAGAGGAAAAAGAGCGAGAACAAACGGGAGGGACGGATTGGGCAGATTCTAATCCAGAAGATTCGCAAATGACCAAGGGAGACATTAGGCAGGCAGCAAAGCCCGTGCATCCCCACTCTGTCGGCATTGGCACGCAGATCCAACTTCCTTCGATGAGCGACTGGAGCGGCCAACTTCCCAAAGTGAACCAAGAGGACCTCAATCAAGATCCTGACACGGGTCTCACGGTATACGCACTCACGAGCACGGGGTGTCCATTATGCCTTCGCTATGCGCCGACACTTGCCAGGCTCGAGGATGCCTATTCAGAGCGAGGTGTTCGATTTATCTACGTGAACCCAAATGAATCTGAAAACGAGGAACGGTTGTCTGCAGCGATTGAAGACCACGGATTTGACGGCCCCTACCTCCACGACGAAGAAATGGTCGTCACTCAATCACTTCGAGCAAAAACCTCAACGGAAGTCTTTGTCTTGGACCGATCGGGAACGCTGCGTTATCGCGGTGCGGTCGATGATCAATATGGATTTGGTTATGCACTCGAAGAGCCACGAAATCATTACTTACGTGATGCCCTTGACTCGCTCCTCGATCATGAAGATCCCAAGATCACGGCAACCAACGCACCGGGCTGCGAAATCTACCTGCCATCGGACCTACCCGCCTTAACCGAAGGTCAGGTCACCTATCACCGACAGATTGCCAGAATCCTTCAGACACATTGCGTTACTTGCCATCGCGAAGAGGGATCAGCCCCCTTTGCATTGCAAGACTACCAGCAAGCTTCAGACTACGGGAAAATGATTGCAAGCGTGGTTAACCGCGGGATCATGCCACCATGGTTTGCGGAAGGTCCGCCGCCGACTAATTTGGTAAGCAAAGGTGGTGAAGTATCAGCAGATTCCATTCTCGGCCATTGGGCAAACGACCGATCTATGCCCTCCCGCGATCGCAGACTGTTGAACCAATGGGTAAACGAAGGCATGCCGGAAGGCGATCCCAAAGACACTCCTATACCACGTGTTTTCCCCAAGGAGTGGGAGATCGGTAAACCTGACTTGGTGCTACAAATTCCTGAGGCGATTACCGTCAAAGCGGAAGGACTTATGCCGTACCAGTACCAAGTGGTATCGACAACGCTAACTGAAGACAAGTGGGTCTCTGCTGTGGAGGTTCGGCCGAGCAATCCTTCGGTCGTCCATCACGTCTTGGTTTTCGCAAGACAGCTTGGTAGCCGAGGGCGTGATACTGCGGGAACACAAGGTTTTCTTGCCGCTTATGTACCTGGAAATACCCACCAGATCTACCCTGAAGGATATGCCAAGCAGCTTCCAGCTGGAACTCGACTGATCTTCCAGATTCACTACACACCCAATGGAAAGCAAACAACCGATCAGACGCGAATAGGATTCCGATTTGCTGAAAGCCAGCCCGAATATGCCGTACGCAACCATGGCATCGCGAATCACCGAATCTCGATTCCAGCTCAAGCAGACAACCACCTGGAGACCGCATCACTGACCGTCCCCATGGATATTGAGCTTCTGGCGATGATGCCCCACATGCATGTTCGAGGAAAAGCCTTTAGATTTGAACTTACCTATCCCGATGGCACCGAGACTCGCTTGCTGGAAGTCCCGCGTTATGACTTTAACTGGCAATTGGAGTACCGCTTACCCGAACCGCTGAAGGTGCCTGCCGGCAGCCGAATCAACCTCTCAGGCTGGTATGACAACAGCTCAAACAATCCCGCTAACCCTAACCCTAACCAGAACGTGAGGTGGGGCGACCAGACGAACGAAGAGATGATGCTAGGCTACATCGAATTTATTGTGGATGACCAAGCTTCCAATCGGCAAAATGAGAGTGAGGAGACCGACAAGTCATCCCCCCGCTCTTCAGCATCGAGACCCACAACGCTTCTGAATCGGATATTCGACCGAATGGACGCTGATGGTGATGGTCAAATTACTCCAAAAGAATTCCCCAGGGCGACGTGGTTTGAACAGCTCGACCGAAATGGAGACGGAGTGATTACGAAGCAAGAGGTGCAAGACGGTCCGCGCGCCGCCGAAATCAACTGAGTGGTAAATGAAAATAAAGAAGGGGAAAATGAATCTAACGACGTGACCCATTCGTCGAACCCAAGTCTCAGTCGAACCCAAGTCTCAGTCAATCCAGCGCCGAGTGAGTCCCCCGTACGCATCAATGCGACGGTCTCGCAAGAATGGCCAATGCGTTCGCACCACATCAATCTCATCCAAAACGCAATCCGCTGAAATCAGCCCCTCCTCGCTTGCATCCGCCTTAGCGACTACTTCTCCCCGAGGGGAAGCGATAAAAGAAGAACCCCAAAATTCCAAACGCCCCTCGACTCCAACGCGATTGGCTGCCCCCAACCATAATCCATTGGAGATCGCGTGAGCCCTCATCGAAGTCAGCCAAGCATCACGCTGCCCCTCACCAAACTCCTCTTTTTCCTCATCGATCCAACCAATTGCAGTGGGATAGAGCAGGATTTCAGCACCCGCTAAAGCAAACAACCTTGCAGCCTCGGGAAACCACTGGTCCCAACAGATACCTACGCCCAATTTTGCGAACTTCGTTTGAATAGGCGTGAAGCCTAAATCTCCGGGAGTGAAATAAAACTTCTCATAGAACAGAGGATCATCTGGAATATGCATCTTCCGATACAGCCCAGCAATCGATCCATCTGCATCGATCACCGCGACCGTGTTATGGTAAACCCCTGGAGCACGCTGCTCAAAAAGAGGCACCACCACCACCACCCCCAAACGCTTTGCAGCTTCGGAAATTCGCTCAGTGGAAGGACCTGGAATCGTTTCTGCATAGTCAAAATTACAATGATCTTCACTCTGACAGGGATAAGGCCCGGCAACCAGCTCCTGCAAGCAGATAACTTGCGCCCCGCTGGCTGCGGCCTTCTCTATCCACCGCAAAGCTGCATCGACGCACCGCTCCGGTGATCCGGCATCTCGCATCTGCACCAAAGATAAACGAACATTGCGTCCCACAGGCGGGTTCCTTCAGATCAGGGGTTCTGGTTAACTTAATGAGATTCGTAGTGCTAAAAATCAATCGCGAGGATTCAGTGGAACATCGTAAGCCAAGTCGGCTGTTCATTGCAGGTACCGACACGGAAGTTGGTAAAACTTTTGTGACCTCGCTGCTCGCCGAATACCTCTCCAACAGAGGTCACCGAGTTGGCATCTACAAACCCGTTGCAAGTGGTTGCCAGTGGATTGAGGGTAAGCTTGTCGCCGAAGATGCTGTAAATTTATGGAACGCAGCAGGACGACCTCGAACCCTAGAGCAAGTTTGCCCTCAGCGATTTCAAAAACCACTCGCGCCTCCCCAAGCCGCTGAAGCCGAGGGGACTCAAGTGGACAAGCATCAACTCATCTATGGATTAGAGCCTTGGGAGGCCGACAGTGATATTCTCTTGATCGAGGGCGCCGGAGGATTATTCAGTCCGATCGCCGATGAGATGCTAAATATCGATCTCGCAAAGCAATTCAATGCAGAATTAGTTTTGATCGCAGAGAACCGGCTTGGTGCGATTCACCAGGTCCTGTCGACTTGCGAAGCAGCCAAGGCACGAGATTGTGAGCCCCGTGGTATTTTCCTTTCGCATCCGCAGGAACGATTCGACGAAGCTTTAAAAGATAACGCTGGTCAGATTGAGAAATACGGTGATATTCCAGTTCTTGGAACGGTACCCCATCAAGGCCGCACGGAATTTGTCACTAAAATCGAAACCATTCTCGATATCCAATGATCCGGCATGCTGAAGAAGTAGACCCTAGAACCACGAAGATTAAATGAAGCCATCCAGGTTTGTATCTCTGAGTTACCCAATCATGTGCGCACTTCGAAAAACACTGACATTTTTGCTATTGATTCTCTCAGGAGGATCAAACTTCGCGGCGGAATGGACAATTCCACTTGCAGGCAATGCCTATCGAACAGAACCGATGCCGGGGAATGAAGGCTTTTCGAGACAGGGACCTATTCGATTTGGCCAACACGATGAGATCATCTCGGTGTTCTTTCACGTTAACACGGGATCGCAACTGAATCTCGCAATCAAAGCATCGGCGATCAATGCATCTGCAAATGTCACCGCGATCTTTAAAGATCAAAAATTCGATTTCACTGTACAACAACGAGAGCCGAGTTTGGTTTCGATCGGAGAAGTAAGCGTTTCGCAAGCCGGATACGCAAAGCTCGATCTTCGGCCCGCTACCAAGGTACCTGTTGAAATCCATGAACTGGTCGTCACGAGCGACAGCGATGACCTAGAACTTACTTTTGTGGCTAGCAATCAAGGCAACATGTTTTACTGGGGGCGTCGCGGACCTTCTGTCCATCTACGTTACTCGGTCCCGAAAGGCAAAGCACTGACTTACGCCTACAGCGAACTAACGGTACCGGAAACACTTGACCCTCTGGGCACGTTCTACATGGCAAACGGGTTTGGAGAGGGCTACTTCGGTATGCAGGTCAATGGTCCTTCCGAGAGACGTGTGCTTTTCTCGATTTGGAGCCCCTTCCGAACGGATAATCCGCGGGAAATTCCTGCAGATCAACGCATATTGGCCCTAGGAAAGGGTAATGGTGTTCACCTCGGGGAATTTGGAAACGAAGGTTCCGGGGGACAGAGCTACTTGATCTATCCTTGGAAAGCAGGTCGAACTTATCGATTCCTCACCGAGGTAACTCCCACAGGTAACCAGGAGACCACCTACACATCCTGGTTCGGAGATAAAGAGAAACAAGACTGGCTGCTGATTGCCAGCTTTCGCAGACCTAAAACCGATACACACCTCCGCGGGTTTCATTCGTTTCTAGAGAGCTTTTATCCAACCCACGGCCACCTCGAGAGGCGAGGGCATTACGGAAATGTATGGGTTCGAGACACGGAGGGTCGGTGGCATGCCTGCAAAGAAGCAACCTTCTCGGTGGACGCAACTGGCGGGGGTAAGCACCGCCTCGACTTCTCAGGTGGCATCCGCGGCGATCAGTTCTATCTCCGTAATTGTGGATTCTTCGGGGAAACCGGAAAAGCAGGTTCGCGCTTTGAGCTTGAGAATGCTCTTCACTCACCGCCAGAGATTGACTTCCAAAATCTCCCGAGGTGACAGCGGAAGGTTTACCGCTTGGGTAGTGGCGGAGCCTCGTACTGCTCGCGAAGCCTTTTAAACTCTTCCCGAAGTTCCGACATCACCGATGCGTACTGGGGATCATCGTGCACGCTCCGCATCTCGTTAGGGTCTTGCTCTAGGTCGAACAGGTTCCATTCATTGGTGATGGGGAAGTGGATGAGTTTATGACGATCGGTGCGAACGCCAAAATGCTGAGGCACAGCGTGTTCCCCAAGTTCATAATACGAATAATAAAGGGATTTGCGCCAATCCACCTCTCTCTGTTTCATAATTGGCACAAGCGAACGGCCCTGAATTTCCTCCGGTATCTCGATTCCAGCAACCTCAAGAAAAGTGGGCGCGTAGTCAATATTCTGAATCAGTTCATCAGGCTTCGCACCTGCTTGAATCTTGCCCGGCCATCGAGCAATAAATGGCATACGGAATGATTCTTCGAACATCCAACGCTTGTCATACCAACCATGCTCTCCTAAATAAAACCCTTGGTCCGAGGAATAAATCACCAACGTATTATCAGCTAGGCCATGATCGTCGAGGTAATCCAGCAGCCTGCCAACACTTTCGTCAACAGCCTTCACTGTACTGAGATAATTCCGCATGTATCGACGATACTTCCACTTCACCATCTGATGATGGTCGAATTCACCCGCCGCAAAGGCTTTTAGGAACTCTTGGTTCCTCGGACTGAAATAGGCGTCCCATTTTTCTTTTTGTTCCGCCGTCATGCGGTTGTACTCAGGGGTACCATAACGATCTGGCGGTGGGAGCTTCACTTCGCCGCGTTCACTCTTTCGCACCTTTGCGTCATATGCCCAGTCGAAATGTCGATCAATCTCCATTTCATTTCCAGCAAGGGTCATACTGCGATTTTGATAGTCATCAAAAAGGGTGTCAGGTTCAGAAATCTCGACATCGTCGAAGGCGCCTAGGTGACGCAGTGCTGGAGCAAACGTCCGATGGGGAGCTTTGTGCTGGCACATCAGAAAGAAAGGCGTGTCTTCATCCTGCTCCTCGAGCCACTTGATTGCTTTTTCTGTTGTCAAATCCGTGGCGTAGCCTTCTACGCGTTTTTGACTACCATCGGCCTGAATGAAGACGGGGTTATAGTAACTCCCCTGCCCAGGGAAAATCTCCCAATGATCAAAACCCAAGGGAGTCGTTTTCAAGTGCCATTTACCAATAACCGCGGTGTGATATCCGCTCTCTTGCAACGCTTTTGCCACTGTCCACTGACTCTGATCAAAACCCTTTCCGGTATTACGCATAAAACCATTCTTATGGCTGTGCTTCCCAGTCAGGATGGTTGCCCGTGAAGGTCCGCAAATAGAATTTCCACAGAATGAATTCAGAAAAACTGCACCCTCTTTCGCGATACGATCAATGTTCGGTGTAGGAGCGACATCAGCTAATGTACCCTCATAACTCGAGATAGAATTGATTGCATGATCATCAGAGAAAATGAATAGGATATTGGGTCGATCCTCAGCAGTGAGGGCTTGAGAAAAAACCACGCATAAAAGCACCGCGTAGCCATAGCGAACAACTGCAGAGGGAAATTCAATCATGTGATCCAACATTAGGAAACCAAAACGATCTTACAAAGCATTGAGAAATTCGATTCTGTCGGAGAGGTAATGAGATTCACGGTAGCCCCAATCTCCTCCTTAAAGAATCCGCCTCATTTCAGTGGAATCGGTGCAGACAGTTTAACATTGAACAAATCAATATTCGACCGTACTGGAAGTTCGCATGCATGACGCAGGGACCATGCAAGACACTGGGACATAGAACTTCAAGCCTTGCAAACCGGCGAAAGGAAACTTCTTGAGCGTCGTGCCCGCTAAACGCACAACATTCAGGCCTATGATGGAGACAATCAATCGCAATTTAACCCCTAGAGCTGACCAAGAGTACAACGACAAGCAAGTCTCATGGTCTAATTTTAAAAAACCCGTCTGCCGGCGTGGGGAAGGCGTGCTACCATAGCTCTTGGCAAAGTGACACTTCGTTTACCCAAATCGCTTTCCTTCATTCGCGACTTCCCTTTGAGCACTTCCTCGTGGCCCGGCATCAAAATAACGAGCACTCAAAACGAAAACGGCCAAGGCCGGACTTGAGTCGTTTCCAATCGCAAAAAAAACAAAGTGCGAAGCCAGAAAACGCAAACCATCACAGGGAAAGCGAAGTTTCAAACCCGGGTGAGATCTCGGTTGCCAAGCGGGTGATTCTCTCGCGGAGAATAGACCCTTTAATGGGTGGCGGAATATCGCTCCTCATTGCCTTATTCGTAATCAGTTTCGGTTGGATCACCCAGAGCGGCGTCAGCCAGTTCCTGTTGGCAATCGAACTCTACTTGTTCACGGACCTATTTATCAACGGTCCCCATTTCATGGCTTCGTATCGACTGCTCTATTCACGCACAGGCAACTTACGTAAACACCCCATCGTCACGCTAGCATTCCCAGCCATCTCCGCGATATTTCTGATCTACATCATTTACAGCTCCTACCAACAGAGCTTCTATGATCCCTTCGGCATCATGGGGGTGCTTACACTCATCGCTCCTATTGTGTTGGCTTGGCACTACACAGGACAGTCTTGGGGCACCACAGCCTGCTTTGCCCACTTGGAAGGTTTTCGAATTACCCCTATCCAACGACGATTGGTTCGAGGAGGATTCCTCGCGTTGTTTCTCTATCACATTGCGTGGGCTTATGACTCCACCGGGTTTGTTCAACAAACTCTCAGTGAACAGGATGCGGGGAAATATCTCATGCAATCGGTCATGTCCTTATGTCGGCTGCTGGTGGCCATCGGATTTGTGGCTGGCCTCTACGGTTTCTGGATAATGTCGCAGCAGTCCAACAAACAAATCCCAATCCGAATTTGGCTGCCTTGGGCAGCAACCTTTAGTTGGTACGCGATGGTCGACATCAATCCAGCTTCTTTCTTTCTACTGCAAATTTTCCATGCATTGCAGTATCTGATGTTTCCTATTCGCGTAGAAATCAATGACTACACACCTCGAAATAAGGGCCACTACCATTTACTGCTTTACTACATCTGCCTCGTATCAGTGGGGTACATTGCATTTGAATGGGCGAGTTTCCCTGCTGTACCGCAGCAACTCATCCCCGCTGGTGCGGCAACCATGATGATCATTAATCTACATCACTATTTTATTGATGCGGTGATCTGGAAAATCCGTGAACCCGAAGTACGTAACTCGCTTTTTGGACATCTCGAGACCACGACGTGATGTAGCTGATGTCATTTCACTCAGATCTACCAAAGCAGGTAGGGTTCGACTTGCCCCTCGATGAGTTGATAGCGATGGTCAGACAGAAATCCGGCAAATCGTTGTGAATTTCCATTTGGCCAATGGATCCGCATCTCGGTCACGTTTGCTCGATTCCCCAAACCGAAGGTGAGTACTTGCTCATTCCTGCACAGGTATCCGTCACCGGTGACGAGCCACTCGTTGTCAAGAACCCCCTCAGATAAAACCTCCACCCTTGCACCCACCGCGTCACGTTCTGAATCCGTTCCCACCAACTCCACTTGGAGCCAATGGTAGTCACTGGACGTTTGATTCTGCAATAACGCAGATCGCTCACCCAAGTGGGTAAGAATCATATCCATTTTACCATCACGATTGAAATCCACCTTAGCCATCGCTCTTCCGACATGTCCAGTGGACCAATAGCTTGATTCATCGTGAACGGAAGCAGCTTCAAAGTGATCGCCTTGATTTGCGAATAATTGTGGTAGCTGCTGAAACGTTCCTTGCATCTGCAGGTAGTCATCCACATGCCCATTCGTGACGAACAAATCTATCAATCCATTATTATCATAATCGACCGCCTGAGAGCCAAATCCCAGAACTGGCAGACTCACTGAACCCAGACCCAATTGGTTCGCGCGATCGCGAAAACCGCTCTCGTTCTGGAGGTAGAGACAGACGGGTTCCCCTTGGAAATTCGCAATATGGAAATCCAACTCGCCATTTCTATCGAAATCAGCGGCAGCGATTCCCATGCTAGCTGTACCCGCTCCTCCCGACGAAAAAGCGATCCCCTTTACCATCCCTAAATCTTGATACTGCTGTTTCTCACGCTGATACTTCCAGAGCTGGTTAGCTGTACTATCGTTCCCCACGAAGATTTCATTTCCGGCTTCTCCGTCGAGGTCGGTGATTACAATACCCAATCCGGGCTTCACATCCTGCTCACGATCACCCACCACGTGCCAATCCAATCCTCCTTTCCCATCATTCACCCCAATCCGGTCTTGGCCATGACCAAACGCATTGGGTCCATGAGCTTCAATGACTCTGCCTTGATTATTCATCGGTGGTTCACGAAAAAGATCCTCATCATTCAGATAAGTCACCTGATACAAATCGGGCAGCCCATCCTGATCAAGATCAGCGAGTGCCAGCGAGGAGGGGACCTCTTCAGCTCGTTTACTGTCAGGGATCACATGATCTGCGTAAGTCCCGTCACCGTTATTGATCAACAAATGACTCCAGCCCATCCCACTGGTTACCAGATCAGGAAATCCATCCTGATTCCAATCGCCTACCGTGCATCCAATCGTATAGCTTGATGAATTTTCCGAAAGAAACGGGCTCACATCTGAGAATTGATGGTTCAGATTGCGATACAGCTCATTGCCTCCGACTCCATGCTGTTTTTCTTCAAGCCACTTACCCTGACTAAAGAAGAGATCGGCATAGCCATCGCGATCAAAGTCGAGCACCGCCACACCTCCACCAATCTGTTGATGCATCAGGAAAGCTGAAGCTTTTGGTTGGTCAGCTACCTGAAACACATGCTGAATTCCGAGATTTTCGGACAGATTTTTGAACCGGGCTGGTACAGCGGGAGGGAGAGAACGGATACCCCATGCTCCTTGAGGGTCATCACCTGTGGAATCCACTATTTGTATCGTTGAAAGGTGGCTCAGACTTGGAGCAGGATAATCGCTGAGTTGTAAATCACCTCGCAGGTTAACTTCGGAGGGAAATCCCTCTTCCGCCGAAACCAGACGTTGCCTATCCGCATTCCATTGGGCAAGGTTTTCTGCAGGTGCAGAAGAGTGATAATCGGACAAGTATCCCCAGATAACAGCTTCTAATGACCGCCCATTCGAAGCGAGCCGCGAAGACAGGGATCTCATCATCTCGATGTCGGGAGTTGGATTAGCAGCGACCAAATTACTGTCGCGCAGTATTTCTCGATATTCTCGCCATCGATCCTCCCACCACTCGACTTGGTCAGGCATCTGCAATAGCTCAAACATCCGAATCATTCGATTCACGGCTCGGAAATCAGTCCCGTCAATCTCTAACGCTCGAACCAAAGCACCGATGGCCAGTTTTGGCTTACGCTCATCCGCAAGGACAACTCCGATTGCAGTCCAATATTCCGAATACTGAGGTAGCTGCTCACGGAGTTGAGCAGATGCCAATATCGTATGA
>JAYYHM010000523.1:0-3195 GCA_036148415.1 Planctomycetota bacterium | reverse complement strand
GGCTCACAATGCCATCGTTTTCGAACGTGGCGTCATCAAAATCCGCTAATACGGTTTCTTCCGTGGCAAGATCCATCGCGAGGTCGTGATGAGAGCCCTGATAAGAAGCTGCTTCTTTCTGGTGGCACTGGATACAGGAAGAGCGACCTACAAAGGTGACCTCTATATCCTCTGGATGTGCTGACCAAAAATCCTGGAATAGGTAGCCAGCCACCAAAATGAGTAGACCTAGAGCAGCCTGAGCAAGGCGGTGTTTCATAAGTAGAGGAAGAGCAGACAACGTAGACGCTTGCCAAAGGGTAGGGAGACAACCAGTTTCGTGATTGTATCACAACGCGTCCGCTTTTGATCCCCTTTTCAGGAAGTCCCGTGGCGTCTGCCAAGGGAGTCTAAGAGGTCCCTTTGGACTATTCAATCCTCGATTTGCGTTGCAACAACACCGATGCTTCTTCCCGCATTTTTTTAATCAAGGCAACTTCAGATGGCGTTAAATTCGACAGCTTCTGCATCAATCTTGCAGATCGAAGGAGCTGTTCAGCAACCTTTACGGCGTCCAGCTCATCGGTGGACATCTCCGTTTTCAATTCATTTTTTTCGGTTTCTTCCGACAAGGGAGAATCCAGCCGATCAAAGCCTGGGCTGGCAGCCAACTTGGATGAGATCGGACCTGTTTGACGCATCATCTTCAATGCATCATCAAGTATCCAGTCACCGGTGGCAGTTTCTGATATCTCTCCTTGCGAGGCTTCCTGAAATAAACGTAATGCTTGTTCGTCAAAAGGGGTAGATACGATTTCCAAAGCCGACGGTTCCAGGGTTGTCGGTAAGGGATACTCAGAGCCTCCAACCTGTTGGATCTGGGGGTTGACTTTGGGATTCTCCTGTCGTGCCTGTTCCTCCACCAAATCACGAAACGGATTCCTATCTGAGAAAGTCCGATTCTGAATATCTCTTCTTTTTCTAATTCTGCTTTTTCGTCCGCCAGGGAAGTGGACTCTGCTTTTGACTGCGGCTGCGGTATCTGTGTGGAGATCACCACGTGTGAGCAGCTCCTTGTTCAACCCATGAGGTTGATCATCGGAGCCGAAGAGAACACCTGGGGAGACGAGTAGTGTCCCCAGCATCCAAAATAAGACACCGCGAGCAAGTGTTGTCACGAAGCGACTCACTTTCGCTTGTGGGCCGTATGATGGGCTATCCATTTGGAGAGCTCGATTCCGTGCCGCCCATTGATATCCACGAGGAGAGATCATCGGTTGGGGTACACTGCATTTCAGCTTCTTAATGGGACCGTGAATGAACATCTGCACTGCCGATCGAATGCTGTAGGGGCTGATAGAAGGTCGGTGGGGGCCTTTTACCGACCCCTGGAAACTTAACCTATCTGGTCAAATCGGCGAAGGTGAGTTTCCTAGCCTCCCGAGACATAGAAGGCCTATCGAATGATAGCATTTCCTCAGGCGTTCGCGGTCAGCCTTGCTCGGAGATGGTGACTACACGAACGTCGCAAACGTTGGTTCCCGTCGGCCCGGTCATGAGAAGACCACCCGTTTGTTGGAAGAAATGATAAGCATCATTTCGAAGTAGAAAGTCCAATGGATCGAGTTCGAGCTCCATGGCGAGTTGATGAACCTTTGCATTGAGGAATGCTCCTGCAGCATCGGTTGGACCATCCTCACCATCGGTTCCTCCCGAAAGAATGCATACCTTTGACCACTCACCGGGCGACAGCTGGTGTTCCCGCAATCGTTGGTAGGCAGCGAGAACGAGTTGTTGATTCCGTCCCCCACAGCCACGTAAACTTTCATCGCACAGTACGACGGTTGGTTCACCGCCTGAGATGAAAGCCGTCTTACGGCCAGTGACGTTAAGAGTAGGTTGATCCGCGGATAAATCTTTGCGGTTCCAGCCCTCGCTTTTTTCGAGCGACTTGATCGCCATCTCGGCTAAATCCCGTCCAACCTCCTCCGCAGTTCCCTCGGATTCGGTTGCGGATTCGCATTGGGTTGCGTATCCAAGATCCATGGCGGTACGCTTTGCGTTGCTGACTGCGTAAGCATTGTTACCGATGACAAAGGTGAGTGCTTCTTCAGTCAGTGGGTCTTGGTTGATATCCGAGTTTACTGGTTCCTTTGCTGTGGACATACTTTTTGATGTGCCTGTTGACTCGAGTTCAACAGCCTCACAGGATTTGATCCTGTTTTCTATCGACTGATAAATGGAAATAGAAAGTTGTTCATTCGGGTCATATTTTTTAAGGATTCTTAGGGCATCGACGGGTTGAGTGGTATCAGGAACCGTTGGGCCCGAAGCAATTTGGTCGATCGGATCACCGAGTACATCGGACAGAATGAGGGTGAGCAATCTCCTTCCCTTGAATGCTCTCAGCAAGCCGCCGCCCTTGATTTCGCTGAGGTGTTTGCGAACCGTGTTGAGTTCTACAATATCAGCGCCCGCCGAGCTCAGGAAACGAGTGACTTCAAGCTTATCTGTTAGGGAAATATCTGCGTTGGGTGCCGGTAGCAAGGCACTGCCGCCCCCGGAGATCAGTGCGATGCAGAGGTCTCTGGGGCCGGCAGAGTTCACCAGCTCAATGATCTTCCGAGTTCCGTGTACACCCGCCTCGGTGGG
Source organism: Planctomycetota bacterium (assembly GCA_036148415.1). Lineage (GTDB taxonomy): Bacteria > Planctomycetota > Planctomycetia > Pirellulales > Pirellulaceae > Rubripirellula. The sequence goes on along the minus strand of JAYYHM010000523.1, from coordinate 564 downwards.
TTCGTTGCGGCCGGCGGGTCTTGCGGGGTGAGTGGTGATCCCTGGGAGTGATAATTGCGTACCGTCTGGAACATTTATCCAGCCCACAAGGGGAAGGTATGTACCTATCTGATCGACTAATCCCTTGGCCATCGCAGATCCAGCTTTTCCCGCTCCAACCACGATCACTCGCTCAAACTCAGAGATCTTCAGCGAAGATGAGCCCAAAAGGAGCTGATCGGATTCCACTCTTAAGAAGCGGCGCACCAAGGTCTTCGCTCTTACCGAATCCATTGCTGCATGCCAAATCGCGACTGCATCTTGGCAAGGATTAGTTTGCATTTTGGCTCCAATCCGTAGGGGCTCGGTCTTGCGGAGGGTGATTCCCGCCTTTCCACATTGTGCCCGTTTCCAGGTGGAGAGCAAGCATGAAATGAAGTAAACGCAATCAATGTTTACACAACACAAACTCGATTGGGAATCGAGTTTGCCCGCTCACTGCAGTGACTGCTCTAACCAACGCTTATGAACGAAGATGCCGAAATCCCTGATCGCGACACACTTGCCTCCGAGTATTTTGACCGG
>JAYYHM010000522.1:0-3224 GCA_036148415.1 Planctomycetota bacterium | reverse complement strand
TGCCATTTTGCACTATTTTCTTCGGAGCATTCACTTGGATTGCTCGAGGATTCCATCCGGCGAATGTTTTTTCCTCGAGTTGAGTTTGCCATTGATAAGCCAAGGTTTTCAGCGTTTCGACCGATTCGGGTATCGAGCCGTTGGGAGCAACAGGTACAAAGCTCTCATGGATCTCAGTCACTTGCTGCGTCTCGGGGAGTTCTTTAAAAACTCGGAGTTGTTCAGGAGTAAAGAGCTTGGTTGCAGGTAAATCAATCAGCTCATCGGTTCCTCGCAGGTGATGATTAAGCCAACGAAAAGCATGAATTCGCAATTCTTGTGTATCTTGATGTGGGCCCTCGGTGATGTGCAGTCCGATTTTGTCAGACGCGTCGTAAAGTTGGTAGATTCCAGATGCTTTTCGATAAACATCGACAACGCCATCTAATGGAAAGATTCGATCTTTATCCGTGTTGGAGATAAGTAGGGGGCGAGGTGCAACCAGTGCTGCGACCATTGGGTAGTCCCAGCGATAGGTGTTCAGCATGAACATGCAGTCGCAATGACCTTCAATGCAGCCATCAACAACGTGATTCTTCATGCTGGTGATTCCCGCAACCGGGACGGCAGCCTTAATTCGCTCGTCGATCGCCGCGATCCACCAAGAGTAGGCGCCGCCACCACTGCGACCCGTCACGCCGATGCGATCACCATCAACTTCTGGTCGTGACTGGAGGTAGTCAAGTGATCGAATGCAATTCCAAGCTTCCACCCCTGCCGGAGTGTATCCACGATTATTCCACCACCACATCTTTTCACGGTAAGTGCCATGATGTATTCCCTCCAACTCACCGAGTTGAATGGTATCAATGGTTAAGCAGACGTAGCCGTTTCTCGCGAACCAAGCCCCATGATGTTGATAATGTGTTTTGTTGCCAAAACTGATGCCATTCTTCTTGACTCGACCGTGACCACAAACATAGAGAATTGCGGGAAGAGGTGCTTCTTGTATTTTGGGGCGATAAAGATTCGCCGTTACGAATAGTCCCGGTGCGGATTCAAAATACAGATTCTCAACGACTACCTCGTCCGCTTCCGCACCGCCGGTAATGATCGGATTGAGTGGGGTTTTTTCGGGGAAGGGTTGCAGTCCAAGCATCTCCAAGAGCTCAGATCGTCGCTGTTGCTTTTCCTCTTCCCAGTCACCGAGAGTGATAATGTTATTCAAACAATCTCTTGTGAGACGGTCCGTTTCATTCTCGAAATATTGATGGAGTGCTCGTTCGGCGCTTACGACGGGATCTTCTTGATCTTGGCTCTGGCAGGAAGTGGTCATCGAAAGCCAGAGTGCCGAACCGAGAAATACCCAGAGAAATAACATGCTAATATTGAGGTGCTTGAATCCAACGCGTTTGATCAAAGGAGCTTTAGAATTCAATATATTTCTCATCCGGACTCATCTGAACTAGAGTTCTAAAAACAACCTAGAGGGATCTTCAATCACATCTTTAATTGTCTTGAGGAATCCGACTGCTTCACGACCGTCAACGATGCGGTGGTCGTAGGTAAGTGCCACGTACATCATGGGCCGAATCACCACATTTCCATCTAACGCAATTGGCCGCTGTTGGATCGAGTGAAGTCCCAATATGCCGCTTTGTGGTGGATTCACAATCGGTGTGCTGAGAAGTGATCCATAGACACCACCATTACTGATGGTGAAAGTTCCACCAATTAAGTCATCAGCTTGAATACGATTTTCGGAAGCCTTCTTCGCGAATGCTCCAATGGTGAGTTCAATTTCCGCGAAAGACATTCGTTCCACATTTCGCAGGATAGGTACGACAAGACCCTTGCCGCCGCCAATTGCAACACCGATGTCTTGATAGTGGCGATAAAGGACCTGATCACCCTGTATCTCGGCATTCACAGCGGGGTAGCGTCTTAGAGCTTCCACCGCAGCTTTAGCAAAGAAGGACATGAATCCAAGCTTGACGCCGTGACGTTCAACGAAGCGATCTTGATACTTTTTCCGAATAGACATGACGGGTTGCATATCAATTTCGTTGAACGTCGTTAATAGGGCAGCAGTCTGCTGCGCTTCCACCAGCCTGGCAGCGATGGTCCGGCGCAGCATGCTGAGCGGTTTTACCTCTTCGCTACGGTGTGCGGTATTAGACGAACCGATTGAAAGTGTGCGATCACCAGCTTGCGATGCACTCACCGCGGGCAGTGTTGGGGCGGCTTGGGGAGCTGGTGGCGGGGCGGGCACAGCTGCAGCGGTTTGAGTCTGGTTAGCCAGATAGCTTCGAACGTCCTCTTTGAGCAGCCTTCCTCCTGGCCCAGAAGCGGGAATGCTTTTGACGTCCAACCCATTTTCATCTGCCAATCTCTGTGCAGCAGGCATGACAAACTTTGCGGGGCCTGTTTCCACTGAAGAAGCTTGCGGGCTCGTCGCTTGTGTTTCAGGCTCTGGACTCTGCTCGCTTACTGGTTCTGGCGGAGAAGAGGGCTGATCTGAAGGTTGGATGGATGCGATTACCTCGCCAACCGTTGCAAATTCTTCACTGTCTTTGAGGATACCCTGCAGAATTCCCGAAGCTGGAGAAGGAATCTGAACGGAAGCTTTTTCAGTCTCAATCTCGACGAGATCTTCACCTGCTGCAACCCAATCACCTTCCTGCTTTAACCACTGGCCTACTTGGACTTCACTGATGGATTCGCCGACGGTGGGGACTTCGACGTTGATTGCTTCGCTCACGGCTTCTTTGCTCGAATGGAGATCGGGAGTTCTGATTTTAAGTGGAAATGTCATCAGACTTGGGAGACGACACATCACAATCCGGCCGGAATCACATTTTGCCCGAAGGCTTCTGGCGTAGAAGTTCACGGGTTCGGAGCAATTCGTGATTACCGCCGTCTAGGTTCAGGATACCCAGCTTTTCAACCCCAGTCAGGAACCGATGGCCAGATAATCGCGGTCCAACAGCCATTTTCTCGACAATTTTTGGCTGACATCTTCTCGGATTTGAATCAGTCCCGCGAAGGTTTTTCTTTCACGTGCTGTTCTGGAGGTTTTTCCGATAATAACGGTTGGACCATCCGCAGTGGTCAGAACTGGGGTGAATGTATTTTTTCCAGCCTTCTTGGCGACTCTCTTAAGGGACGGGAAGGCGACGGAACGATTCAAAGAGAACGTTGTGAACCAATTTTCGTTTCCGTGATGGTTCCTTTTTCAACGCTTT
>JAYYHM010000521.1:0-6885 GCA_036148415.1 Planctomycetota bacterium | reverse complement strand
TGATGACCTGAACGAGAACTTCGTCGCCTCGTTTGAAGATCTCCTGAATAGGGGGCTTCACTCTCGGCCGTCCGCCCTTGTACGCATGCTTGCTGCCACGCCCTGATTCTCTGGCTCTTTTAGCTGCGGCTTCGGCCATTTCATCCGATTCCCGCATGATTTCCACTGGATCGTATCCGCCCTGCCGAAAATACTGAGGTTCCACGTCGCTGATATGAAGAAAGCCGTTGCGTCCTACGCCAAAGTCGACGAAGGCCGCTTGGATACTCGGTTCAAGGTTTACGATTTTCCCGCGATAGATATTTCCTGCGAACGCCTCGACACTCTTGCGTTCCATGTACAGCTCTTCGAGCTGTCCATCCTCTAGTACCGCAATTCTGCATTCTTCAGGTTGAAGAACATTGATCAGCATTTCTCTTTTCATTGACGTGCCCCTTCGGGGTGTAGGGTTGGCTTACTACTCTGCAAAAACGAGTTGCCGGAGCATGAACGCCAACGGTGTTGTGGATTGTTGTGTCCAAAGAGGGATTGGTTCCTAAAGCTCTAAGTTGATTCACTTTAGGAGCGGATAATTCCTCTTTGCTAATTTCAGTTGTGTGAGCGAGTCTCATTTTGCCCCCGCGATTGCAATCACCGAGGGATCGTCACTCTTAATATCTTGTTGAAGGTGAACACGGGTTCGCGTGATCAGAGAGCCTTGTTCAACCCAGTCGCTGAATCCCAAGACATCGAGAACGTCATGTGGACGCAGTGTGGCAGCTTCACTTGCCGCGAGCACCAATTGGAGGTTTCCATCTCGGAACTTCAGCGAGAGTATGTTTGTATTCGTATTAAAATCGAGGACCTTCTTCTTCCGGACCACCGAAACGGTATCTCTCTCCAGTAACGTTTCAATGGCGGGTTGAATTGGTTCGGTGGGGAACGAATCAGGCACAGTGATGCTGTATTGTGAACTTTCCAATTGTGGTTTTTTGAAACCGTTCGGCACTTTTGAAACGCTCGTGATGCCTAATCCGGGTTGTTGATCCGCCTCCAGTCTCCTGAGAACCTCTGTGGGCGGAAGATCCTCGGCAAACTCCAGCTCCACCACTTCTTCCTCCCCATCAACACCCAGTGCCAATGCGGAAGGGAAACCGATTCGCGGTTTCGGATGGAACCCTTGGGTCATCGAGAGACGAAAATTAGCGCGCCGCAGCATACGTTCCCAGAGTCGTGCGAGGTCGCGATGACTAATCCAGCGAAGGAGACCGGACTTAGAAAATCGGATCCGATAGCGGATGCGTAAGGGCTGGGCTTCAACTTGCCCGTGTGATTCGCCGACTCCTGCGGTTTCGCGCAGTCCCTCTACCAACGAACCCACCTGTTCGCTTGGAGTTGGATCTGGATTTTGGGAGTCGGGGGAATTCACGGTGATGGTTGTTTTTCCGGTTGATTAAAAAGCTTAGGAGACAATTAATTCGGGTACATATTTGGAAAGTCGATCGAGAAGATACATATCAACATCTCGCGCCGCTTCGAGATTCATCGCCCGCACGGCAATCTGCTCACACTGCTCAGTGGTCACGCTGCGTATTGCTTTTTTAACGCGCGTGAGAGCTCCCGGGGGAACGCTCAGGTGACGCACACCCAGACCCATTAGCAGCAATGCTCTACCAGGATTACTACTCATTTCACCACAAACCGATAATGGAATGTTGTTTGAATCCGCCACCGCAACACATCTCTGGATAAGTCGCAGCACCGCGGGATCACTCGACTGGTACAGATCGGCTACGTATTCGTTGCTACGGTCAACAGCTAACGTATATTGCGCCAAGTCATTGGTGCCGATGCTGAGAAAGTCTACCTCCTTAACAAAGTGCTCCAACATCACCACGGCTGCAGGAACTTCCACCATCATGCCGATAGGAATGTCTGACCGGTAGGGCATTCCCGCATCCTTGAGATCTTCTGCAACAACCTTGACGAGCATTCTAGCCTGCCTCAGCTCAGCGATGGTGGTGATCAGCGGGAACATAACCCGAATATCGCCATGAACAGCAGCACGCAGGATAGCACGTAATTGAGGGCGAAAAAGATCTAGATTCCGCAGGGAAAGCCGAATGCTCCTAAGTCCGAGGAATGGATTGTATTCGCTTTCTGAGAGCGGTCCCCTACCCATCTTATCCGCGCCGAGGTCCAGAGTGCGGATCACCACTGGCCGACCGTCCATCTCACGGACAACCTGACTATATGCTTGGTAATGGTCTTCCTCGCTGGGCTCGTCGTCGCTGGAGAGATAAAGAAATTCAGTCCGGTAAAGCCCAATACCGTCCCCTCCTCGCTCGATACATGCGGAGGTCTCGTGGGGAAATTCGATATTGGCTGTTAAGCGAATTTGGTGACCGTCAGCCGTTTCCGCAGGTAGGCTTCCAAGTTCGGAGAGCTTCTGACTCAGTGATTCCTGATCTTTTATCCGTCTACGGTAGTGATCCAGTGTGGCGTCATCGGGATCCAGCACCATCACACCCCGATCACCATCAACAATCACTCGAGCAGAGGCGGAAACGGAGTCCAAGAAAGGGCCAATCCCGACAACCGCGGGCAATTCGAGACCTTTTGCTACGATTGCCGTATGTCCGCCCGAAGCACCAATCTCGGTGCAGAAAGCTCTCACAAAACGCCGATCAAGGTTGGCGGTCTCCGAGGGGGTGAGTGTCCGCGAGAGAAGAATCACCGGTTCGGTGATGTCCGAGAGCGGTTGTTCATTGACTGCCCCAAGTTCAAACAGCAGTTGCTTTTCAATATCGCGCACGTCGTCGGCCCGATCCGCGAGAATCGGATTGTCGAGTCGGCGGAGAGCGTCCGAGTATTGTCGAAGAACTCGATTGACTGCGTAGTCAGCGGATTGGTGCTCGAGTCTCACCCTACGGCCCAATTCTGCCTGTAGCCTCGGGTCGTGAAGCATCTGCAACTGTGCAGAGAAAATATCGGCCGTTGTCTCTCCTGCAACCTCGGATGTCGCCTTGCGTTGGCCATCTAATTGTTGAGCAACAGCGGTAACAGCATTTCGCAGGCGCGCAAACTCCTCTTCCACTCTGTCGGTGGCGATTATTTTCTTGGGAATACGATATCCATCCAGATCGAGAACGAGAGCTGGCCCTATCGCGATTCCAGGTGATACGGGGATACCTTGGAGTTCAAGCATCGTTATGTTGCAGCACGAGAGTTAGTATCTGGGGTCGGAGCCGTTTATCACCCAGGGATCTAATAACGAGCACTGCTATCGAGTGCATCCGTCTTGCAATCCCTGGCGTGGTGGTGATCCGAGGCGTGTTACCAACTATCCGCGTGTTTGCGTGTGTATTGTTTTTTGTAGTGTGCTCTGTGCGATCCCCTCTTGAAGGGATAGCAGAGCAAATTTGTGTTCGCTAGATAAGTTAGACGCTGGCCATCGCTCAACTGTCTTTCAAGCCTATGGATTTTGCTATTCTTCTGTCACCAGCCCGTCGTGACCCAATCCTGCTCGAGTGTGACCTGATGAGTTTAACAGGAATCTGCCCGTCGATGCATCAAGCATCAATAGGCGCACCCATTTCGTTAAAACCTTGAGCAAAAAGCTCGCCGATCGCTTTGATTGCAGCGGAAGCATCTGAGCCAGTTGCTTGCAATTTCAGTTCGGTTCCTTGGGCTGCTCCGAGCGTGAGCAAGGATAAGATACTCTTTGCATCCGCCCATTCGCCCTGTTTACCGATCTCAATCATCGAAGCAAACTGACTCGCGAGCCGAACGATTAGGTCAGCTGGTCTGGCGTGCAATCCCTGTGGATTTAATACCGTTACGGTCAGGGAGATCTTTTCAGTGCTCATTTAACCAGACACGAACTGATTATCATCAGCTTCCTGCAGTAGTTGTTGGATATCACTCCCATTCCGACTCTGTTTGAGGAATCGGCAAAAGGTCTCATCACGAAGCTGTCGGGAAATATTTTCCAAGGCTCGGAGGTGGTCCCCGGGCCGTTCCGGCGGGCTAATCAATAAGAAAAACAGTTGGACTCGCTCTCCATCTAAGGCGTCGAAATCGACTCCTGCCTCGCTCACACCCACTGTGCCTACCAGATTCTCAACGCTCGGATGCTTGGTATGTGGCACAGCCACGCCTCGACCGATCCCGGTGCTACCGAGTTCTTCACGTTTCATGATTGAGGAGACGATGTCGTCACGTTGATCAGCTTGAATTTGACCCGTATCCAATAACGATTGAACGAGTTCCTCGATGACTTCTTGCTTCGTTTGTGCTTTCAGTTCAGCACAGATCGAGTCCGAGTTGATAAAGTCTGAAAATTTCATGTCGCTGGTATTCCTTTTGGGAATCTTAGATGTTTGATTTGCAAACTTTGAGCTAAATTCCAGCTCTTGGAAACCATACTCAGAAGTGGTGAAAGTTGCGGCGAGTAGGCCGAAGCTCTCGGTGCTAAACCGGCATCCGGTGCTAGTCACTCCACTGCTGAGAGAGTCCTTCGATCAGTAATTTCACTCAAGCTTGCTCTTCTTGTTTTATCATCCCTATTGGGGTGTACGGTAACACGCTCCAACGAGTCTCCCAGTCCGGCCTTCATCAAGGGTCGGCGCGTGATAGAAAGATGTTGGCCCGTGGTAAGCTCTAGGAATTTGGTGGCTCAGAAGGTTCAAGATGTTTGTGGCCAGTCGCGCGATGGCCGGTCTTTTTTTCCTTCAACCGCCTGAGTTGTTGTTCGACTTTGGGGATAGCGAGATCTAGGGCCGAAACGACCGTGGTTGAATCGCTTTTGGCAACACACTCATCGGCATGTTCGGCAGAGACCTGAATCTCAACTGAAGGGTTGTCTTGCTGCTGTAAGTCAACCGTCACCTCAATTGCAGTGATCCGGTCAAATAACCTTCGCAGTTTTTCAGTCTTCTCGACGATAAGCTCTTGATCGCCGGGTTGCAGATTTCCGTGTCTTGCCGAAACATTGACTTGCATGAGATCTCTCCATCCTTCGCTAAGTGCAGTTGAAACTGTCGTATGGCTCGCGTGATTGAACGTGAATTCATCCAAAGGCCATGCTCCACTGCACCTTCTTCTGAATCATACGCTACAAACCGAATTTGGCATAGCGATCCTTTTCCAACATAACGATGAAGGGAAGTCATTTTCTCGTCACAAGAAGCTAAGGTTCTCGCACCTGCTAGCCATGTTTTTGTCGATTTACCGAAAAGGCCCATCAAGATCGCTAAATTAAGGGTATCGCGAGTTTTTGAACCAGGGCGTGAATAGACTGCGAATTTAACCAGAAATCCTTGGTTTTACTAACAATCTTCGGGACGAAGGCCTTCTGCAGATAGAGTACACGATCCCCTGTACCGGGTGTCGTCAAATTGATACGGCCTGAGACTTGCCCATCATTCACGCGTCTGTGAACGTTCCTCTTGATCTGGGATCAGGGGCTTTACCCAACTGAAGAGCCTTTTAAGGGAATTAGGGTGTGGGATACCCCTAACGCACTGCTTTAGGACACGCTAAACTGATCCAACTATGGCGCCAGCCATGTTGACGTACGTTGGGGAGTCCTCCCACCATAACGTTTTGATTTTAGCTCTCAACCTCATAACCCCCTCTTGCTCCTATGGCCCGTAAGGTCGTCAGCCGCAAGGCAAAAGCTGAAGAAGCAGAAGCTGCAGACAAGCAAGTCGCCACCAAGAAAAAAGCTGCGAAGAAAAAAGCGACCAAGCGGAAAACCAAAAAAGCGGCAGCTGAAGTCCGGATGAAACTCTACTGGGGTGTGTTCAGCCAAAACCTCAAAAGAGTGGCCGTTTTCGAGTTTGATCAGAAAGCTGAAGCCGAAAAGCGAGCTACTGAGTTGAGCAAGGGTGGGAAATCGCCACACTTTGTTCAAAAGGTCAAAGAAGAAATTAAGCCGGAATAGGGAATGCGAACCCTACTCGATAGCGTCTGAAGCTTAAATCTGCAGCCGCAGCAAATTAGCTTCGCGAAAACGTATCTCCCGCAACCACGGCTGGCCCGCCAGCCGGGCTTTTGAAGCGACATGTTGTTTCTTTGCTCGGATGCTCGCAAACCGGTTAAGCTGCTTGGGAGACGCAACGCTTGGACTGAATGTCCAGAGTCCGAACGCTGAGAGTCTGAATGCACAGGGATTAGTCAGCAGTCGCCCAGATCCCCTCGTTTGCTGAATCAAGTTGGTAGAGACTGACCCTCAACACCGGGGGCATGGGAAGAAAAACCGATGCGCGATGCCCTGATCAACAGACAGAGACTCCTAAAAACAATTCCAGCGTCTAATTGCTTGTGGGGTTTCTTGCATGCTCTACCCCTTATCTTGATCGTCGTCATCAAATTCTTGGTTATCAAACCAGTGAACGCTGATGATCAGACTGTTCAGCCCAAAAGACGATTAGCGGAAGTATCTGGATCCAATATCCAGGATGCACAACAGGCTAGTGGCACGCGTTCACTGACAGCAAACTGGCGAGAACTTTTTGCAGCCTCCGTCTTTGATACAGAGGCTGGCGATCGTTTGCCTTATCGGATTCTACCGCCGTTCGGAATGTCGAAGACTGAGATCCTAGGCAAGCTCTCGGAAATATCAGGGTACAAGACCCATAGGGATACTGATTCCCAAAGATTTCCACTCGTTCTGTTCTTTCATGGTGCTGGTGAGCGGGGAAATGACAACGAAAAGCAACTTGTGCACGGCGCATCGGAATTTGCTAAGCAGGACAATCGAGAAGAGTTTCCCAGTTTCGTTGTTTTCCCTCAATGTCCTCAAGGCTTACGATGGGTTGAATCCGATTGGGCGTTGCGCTCGGGGGCAGGGGAATTTTCGGTGCAGCCATCCCAGCCCATGAGATGTGCGATGGAGATGGT
>JAYYHM010000520.1:0-6959 GCA_036148415.1 Planctomycetota bacterium | reverse complement strand
GGTCATCCGTGACAAAGGCATGCTGTGCTTCAAGTCGTCGCTGGCAAACGCGGTTCGATAACCCTGCGGTTCCCGCTCTGTATTGCGTTTCAGACCCTCGCAATCCGTCTCTGGGAGCGTTTTAGCTCAACGACCTTATCCCACTAGGTTTAGCGGAAAAGCGAAAAATAGACCACCCGAGTTCCGGTCGATGAGGCTCCCTGATTCCCCCACATTGTCGATAAATCGTGCGTTTTGGGGCACTTTTAATCTTTTATCCGAAAAGAGAAGGATCTGTCTGGTTTAGATAGAAAGTTCTCTGAGTGCCGGCGATTCAATTATTTCGAGCTATGTACGCCCTCGCCATGCATAGGAGTGCCCTGCTAGGTGACTGAAAAAGGCGACCCACTGAAGAAGCACAAAGGCAAAGACAGCGGGAATATGAAATGGGATTGCCCTCCAACTCTGTTTGAAATGAAGCACAGTGGCGGTGCGTGGGTAATGTGCGAGAAGAAGGGCCACTGTGGATACGGTGATGACCTGCAAATTCGAGTGAGTGAGTCCGCTTGCAAGTGTGGCCACAGGTAATACCGTGCACCCAAGCAAGAGAAAAGTGAACAGCCCGATCAATCGCGGATTGGCCAGTCCTTCATGAGCATTTTTGAGAACACCATTGATGACCCCACTCCCACCAACGTACATTCTGCATGAAGCAAGATCCGTGCCGTCGATGACATCAGTGCGATAGCCTTGTTGTCGAAACGACCGCGGTAATTTTATCCCATCATGCCTAGAGCCTTGTATCGCCTGATGGCCGCCGGACTTTCTGTAAGCAGTTTGATGGGTTAGAAACATTTGTCCGCAACCCGCTGCATAGGCTGGATCACGACTGCGACGCATCCTGGAAAAAGGTAGGTAGCCGAGCAGGATGAGATGCATCATCGGTATGATCCATCTTTCGAGAGTTGTCCCCGTTACTTGACGGGGAAAAGCGCTGAGAAGATCGACTTGATTTTGATCTCGGTACTGCAGCAAGCGAAAAATGCCTCGAGGATGCAGCTTCACATCCGCATCAAGGAACAAGAGGTTTTCATGGCTGGCAGCTTTCGCCAACTGATGGCATGCGTATTGTTTTCCATTCCATTCCATCGGGAGATGGTCGTTTGAAATGAGACGCAAGTGATTCGTCTCTTCGGCGATTTTGGAAACAATTTCTGCTGTTCTGTCACTTGACTGATCGTCCAATACGATGACTTCGATGTCGACATGAATACTGTCTAGAGCATGGCGAACGCATTGTTCAATCCCACTCTCTTCATCTCGCGCCGGAATAAGTACCGAGACTTTTGCAGAAGGCTCTGGCGGAGGTGAATCCTGGTCTTGAATGCTCTCTTCACGCATCTTTAAAAGGAAGACCGGGAGATTGCGCATGAACAAGAATGCAGGCAGCATCGCCGTCACCAACGCTATCCATGCCAGAACGATCATCATTTTAAATTGTCTCCATGCCGCCGCCGAAGCTGATGGCCAGATAGCAGTGAAGCAAGCTTCCGGGCATAGCCATAGATTCCTTTCGGACCAGAATGTCCAGTGTGCAGAAAGCTAAATGATTTTGGGTCGCGGGAAATCACCAAAGATCGCAGCCGTTTCTGCGTGTCTCGAAGGTTGTTTTCTAGAATCTGATTGCAATCTTTCTTTGTTTCTTGAGATAGCTCTCGTATTGCTGTTGGCTGACCTAGGGAAGCGAAGCATAACGGTCTGGGTTCATTCCAGAAGCTGTACTCCAAAGCTAAGGGGATGACGTACCCGACCTGGAGTCGTTGACATAGATGCCCCAGTCCCGGCATCCACTCACTGGTAAAATCTTGAGCGTCGGTGAATTTTCCTTCTGGAGTAATCCAAATCGCAGTATTTGGGGTGCGAGCGATAGCGGTGCTGAGTTGGAGAAAGTTTTTGATTCCATCGCTAGTTCCGAGCTCAATGCCGTAAAAACCCAGTTTTCCAAGGACGCGGTAATGTTCGAGTGCTTTCGCATCGATGGGTGCATAGAACTGTCGGTCTGGAAGTAATTTTCGGTTAAGAAATTGGGCAATCATTGGATCCCACCAACTCGGATGATTAGCGTAGATGATGAGAGGCGCATCGAGACTTAATCTGAAGGTGCTCTCTGACTTCTTGGGAAAATCCGTTCCTATACTTGAAATTGGATCCAACCCACTCGTGGAGATCGATTCGATTCCGATGCCATCAAAGTTTCTGCGAAGATAAGATTCGAGGAAAAGATGGAACCCGGACTGCAACCATTTTGAGATAGCTGGTGCCTTTACTTCTCCTGAGGTCTTGTTACGAAATCGATGGATCACAGCAGTCCGTCTTTCTTCAGCAGATCTAGGATGTCTTTCACAGTTTCTGGGTGCAGTGAAGATAAGTCCTGTTTCTCGCCAATATCCGTTTTCAGGTCATAGAGACGCCAGTCATCCGGTTGCCCCGCGGGCCTGTTTTTCTTGGCTCTGTATTTAACCAATTTCCATTTGTCACGACGCACTCCCACGGATGTTTCTCCTTCGGAGCTGGCCCAATACAGGTACGGATGCCTTTTCTGCTGATCTTCTTTTCCAAGCAGTGTGGAAAGATAGGAGATCCCATCCAGATCAGCCAGTTCGGATTCCGTCAAAGGCAATCCTGCGATTTCACATGCCGTCGGTAAGTAGTCCCAGAATGCGGATGGATGGTTAGTTTGTGATCCAGCCGGAACCACACCGGGCCACCGAACGATTAAGGGAACGCGAATTCCACCATCGTGCATGGAGCGTTTGAAACCTTTTAACGGCCCATTGGAATTGAAGAATTCATGGTCATGGCCTCCTTCTCGATGTGGCCCATTATCCGAGGTAAAGAACACAACCGTTTTTTGATCTATCTCCAGCTCGCGAAGTAGATCAAAAAGTCGGCCCATATCGCCATCCATTCGAGTGACCATCGCGGCAAAGCCTTTTTCAGGGTTGGGCCATGATCGGTTTGCAAATTCGCCATAGCTTGGGATCTCCATTCCATCACCATTCACTCGACCTCCTTCGTTGTTGGCGTGGGGAATGGTCCAATGCATGTGTAGCAAGAATGGCTTTGCTTGATTTTCTTTGATGAACCGGAAAGCAGCATCGGTCATCTGATCATGAGAATAGGTCGTTTGCTTTGAAGACACCCGTCCGCGAGCTGCAGGGTGATCACTGAGTATGTTTCCGGGATAGAAAATCTGAGTCTTGCTGTCCCAGAGGTACGGTGGATAGAAGTTATGTGCGTTGCCCTGATTCATGTAACCGAACCAAGATTGGAAACCGTTCGAATTGGGATGTCCGGCGTTATTGATTTCGCTCGGTTCCTCAACATTTCCCAAAGCCCATTTTCCAATGCCTCCTGTCGCATATCCCCCTTTTCGCAATCGTTGAGCGACTGTTTGTTCCGTACCAGAGAGACTCCGTGCCCGATTTCCAATCAAACCGGTATGTCCAACATGCTTTCCTGTCCACAGTACCAAGCGCGATGGGCGACAGACGGTATGCCCTGCATAATGGTCAGTGAACTTCATCCCTTCTGCGGCCATCTTATCGAGATTCGGTGTGGAGATGGTTTTCTGGCCAAAGCATGACAGATCCCCATATCCAAGATCATCAGCCATCACATAAATAATGTTGGGACGTTCAATGGCGGTGCTGTGGGGACGCGAGCTGGTCAACTTTGAATCGGAGCGTGCTGTTGTCTGAGCAGCAAGGTCATTTTTTGGACAGAGGACAGCAGTCAAGCTTAGAAGGAAAATCAGATGAGCGATTCGGCGCCGAGCTTCGGGACCGGATTTTGAATATTCCATGGTGCCAAGGAGGGTAAAGCGGTTGGCTGAGTGTTTCTTTCGTTTCATTTGAACTTCTTCGTTTTCTGGAACCGTCACGTTGCGGTAGTATAGCGGAACCTGCGAGATGTGTTTCGCGTTGACTTCAGAACACCGGATGCTTGTTCGCTGTGACCTTCAAATTTTCTCTGCCAATTTCCTGTGGGGACTAGATTTGTAAATGTAGAGTACACTTCTGCTCTCATTGTTTTATGATGCATCCGCAACCGTTCAGATTTGGGGTACACCCTAGCGATGGAAAAGTATGATGTCGGGATCGTTGGTGGTGGCATTGTTGGGTTGGCCACCGCATTCACCCTAAAGCAGAGGCATCCAGACCTTGATCTCTGCGTCGTTGAAACAGAGGGTCGCGTTGCATCCCATCAAACCGGTCGCAATTCTGGTGTTTTACATTCAGGAATTTATTACAAGCCCGGTTCAAGCAAAGCTAAACATTGCAGACTTGGAAAGCAGCTAGTAGAAGACTTCTGTGATGAGCATCAAGTGAGCTGGGACCGATGCGGTAAAGTGGTGGTGGCAACGCAGGCCAGCGAAGTAGAGCGACTTGATCGTATCCAAGAGAGAGCTTTAGCTAACGGTGTCGCTCATGAAAGAATAGATGGGCGGCAATTGCAAGAGCTTGAGCCAGCTGCCGCTGGGGTGGCAGCCCTGCATGTTCCAGGCACAGGGATCGTTAACTTTAGATTGGTTGCTGAGAAGATTTCTCAGATCTTTCGCGGCTTAGGAGGTCAGCTGAAACTTGATTTTTGTGTGAAAACCATACGCCCGATGGGCCGATCTGTGGAGATTGGATCTCTCACTGGGCGAAAGATTGAATGTGGCCACCTCATTAATTGTGCAGGCCTTTTTAGTGATCGGATCTGTAAGCTATCCGGTGGTCAAACGGACCTGCGAATCATTCCTTTTCGCGGCGAATACTATGAGCTTGCTGCGGGCAGCGAGGGGCTGTGTCGGAATCTGATCTATCCCGTCCCTGATCCTGCTTTTCCCTTTCTTGGCGTGCATTTCACACGCATGATTGATGGGGGAGTAGAGTGCGGTCCCAACGCCGTTTTTGCACTTTCCCGAGTGGGATACCGATGGACGGAGATTAGCCCAAAAGATCTTTGGGATGCTTGCGGCTTTGTTGGCTTTCAGAGATTGGCAGCCAAGTATTGGCGGATGGGAATTGGAGAGATGCATCGCTCCCTGAGTAAACGAGCCTTCGTTCATGCACTTCAGCACTTAATTCCATCGATTACGTCCAAAGACCTCATCCCGGGGCGCGCCGGGGTCCGTGCTCAAGCCGTTACACCCGAAGGTGCCCTCTACGATGATTTTCTAATCGTTCCGTCGCATCAGGCGATCCATGTACTGAACGCTCCTTCCCCCGCGGCTACTTCTTCCTTCGCCATTGCTCGAGAGGTTGCGGACGTTTATGAAGCGACTGCTTAGGAATGGTTCTGGGAAAATCCGTAGCATAAAGCGACCCTTAACGAAGCGAATTACTGGGATTACTTGGGGGTTACGGAAGGGCTAACCACCAAAGGTTTGCCTGAGCCACGCATTTTTTCTGTGCTCTAATTCTGCGATCCACGGAATGAATCCGTTCGGCTGATGATGGTGGTGTGTATGCATTGTCCGGTGGCTAGGAGCCGTCCTGTCAAGCAGTACTTCGCCTTCCGCACTTATCATGGCAGCGCGATATCGGCGAGTTGGGGTCACGGAAAGTGCTTTTCCAAACAACGGAGTGTTTGGGGATTGTAGATCCAGACTGCGGACGAACCGTTGCATAAGGTTTTCCCGGTAATACTTATTGCTGGTGTACGAAAAGGGAGCAGTGTTGGATACCATGCCCGGTGGTTGGGATGACCATTGTCTAGATTCTGCGGAGTGCATGTAGAGTGCGGCGTTTCCATCGATCACCGGACGTCCACTGGAATATTTTTCCACGTACAAACTTCCGTATGCTTGCTGTAGTTCGCTAAGAACATCTGGCTCATTTGTCCAGACAATCACTTCGCCTGGTAGCGTGGGAAGGTAATCAATTTCCGTCGAAGAGTTCTCCTGTTCGAGCACCATGCCTGTGGGAGAGATTCCGTGCCACTGTTGACCTTGGGACTGCTCCGGTTTTGAACTAAGGAAGATAAGCATGAACAGCGGAAACGCAGCTAAGGGAATAGTCTTCATGGATTCGCTCGTGGTCGGATGACCGTTGGGGCATATAAAAGCAATGTTTCATTCCGATCCAAAACGAATGGGAACTGACGCGCAAGCGTAGCTTTTGAAATGCATTCCAAAATTCGACTCGTCTGATATCCGCGACCCTAATCCGCTCAATCTTAAGTGATTGATAGAAGAACCGTGATAATCCTAAAAATCGTTCAAGAGTGAGAGTCAGACGAGTATCCGAACCTCTTAACGTTGACCTAAATGAAGTGCTGCCCTAGCCAGTTGTAACCAACTGGTCCCGGCCGCATCCGCATTCATGTTGAAATCTTTTGTCGGGATATACGCTCGTCTGCGGTCTACCACCCTGACCTGAACACGGCTCACCTTGGCTAGCTTTTCGATTTGTCGTCGATTGCTGTAATGCAACACGATGAAGCGAGCATCCGATGTAATGGAGGATATCTGCCAAGCTGCTGCATCTAACTTCAGTTCAACCAATTCCATCATGCGTTGGGTTGGTGGAGGTAATTCGCCGAAGCGATCTTTAAGTTCCTCCTCGATCTCTCGAATCTGCGACGCCTCTTCGAGTTTGGCGATTCGTCTGTAGAGATCAATTTTGTGCCTCAGGTTGGGAACGTAGTCTTCCGGCAGATAGGCTTCAATGGGAAGATCGATGTCAACATCCGCGGATAGTTTCGGAGGTAGGTTTTGGACTTGCCGGACCGCATCTTCAAGGAGTTGGCAATACATTTCATATCCCACCGCAGCGATATGTCCGCTCTGTTGGCTACCGAGCAGGTTCCCCGCGCCCCGAATCTCCAGGTCTCGCATGGAAATCGCGAATCCGGCGCCCATCTGACTGAACTCTTCAATCGCTCGCAAGCGTTTACTCGCTTCCGGCGAAAGGTGTTTGTGCTGCGCTACC
>JAYYHM010000519.1:0-4739 GCA_036148415.1 Planctomycetota bacterium | reverse complement strand
CCATAGAACAAATTAAACTACCATTGTTTTATTGAAACCCTCCTTCAACCTTGTTGAGCAGGAGTGGGGAACAGAACACCAAGAGAAAATCTATCCTGAGGTGTGATCACCTCGCTGGCCCCTTCCCGGAATGCCAGAGGAGATCACTTTGAGGGAGGGCATGAGGAGGTGCCCATAACGGTGATTGAAGGGATGCTCGTTTTGCTGGGAACGATAGACATGCCGGAATGGCTGAAAGATCCGAATATTCAACTTACAGTTGGCCTGTTGGTTTTATGCATCTTGATTGCAGGAGGTTTTTCCCTCGTGTCAAGATTTCGGGACTACGCGGCTCAAGACGGGGACGAGCCGATCGATGCCCTAGCTAAATTGGAAGAAATGCACCTCAAAGGTGACATTAGCGAGATGGAATTCCGAACTATACAGGCGAAGGCAGAAATGCTTTCACAGCGTGAGTCATCTGATGAAGTTTCGACTTCGGCAGACAAACCATCAGTTTCATAACATTCGGAAAAAGTTCGCAACGGTCACCTTCCCGATCCCAAGGCCCATCCCAAAAGGATCCATCCGACAGATCACTGACCACAATGAAAACCATCCGTCAGAAGTGAATGAAGCTTAATAAAGTTTACGCCATGGACCGAAAGGTCCAAACCACCTGAACGCTTGCCTCCCATTTCCAAGCGGCATGCTTCGGGACACAACCGATCGTCATTTACCCCCAACCACAATTGGCTCGAACTTTCGAGGAAATGGATGCCTAGCTCTTTCGAACATCATGGCTGTTCGAAAGAAAAAGTATTCGAGTCGTGGCCCGATAACATCATGAAGCGTCGTTTATCCATTTGAGTCCACTCTGATAACCTCCTACGCTAAACGATCAGTTCATCACTGCGTCGAAAAGTAGAGAGGTGAACAGAGCTTGATGAAGGACCTGAATGATACCCGACAAAGTCAGGAGTCGCGTACGCATGTCCTCGAAAGACACCCCCAACTCAAGCACTTCACGACAAGGCACGTCGTCAAGTAAGAAGAACGCATTTTGTTCGTTCTGCAGAAAGAGCTATCGTGATGTTGGTCCCTTGGTCGAGGGGCCCGGCGACGTGTACATCTGCAGTGAATGCATTGAATTATGTCAGTCAATTCTTGAGCAGGAAAATCGCCGCCGAGGCCCTGAAAAGTCTGTTCTCGGCGACATCCCGACACCACGATCCATTGTGGAGCACCTGGACCAGTATGTGATTGGCCAGGCCGCTGCAAAGCGTGTTTTGGCAGTCGCTGTTCACAATCATTACAAGCGTTTAAATAACGGATGGAACTCCGACTCCGACGTTGAAATCGAAAAGAGTAACATTCTGCTTGCGGGTCCGACTGGAAGCGGGAAGACTCTTTTAGCTCGATCCCTAGCTCGCATGCTCAATGTCCCATTTGCCATCGGTGATGCGACCACGTTGACCGAAGCAGGTTATGTCGGAGAAGATGTGGAAAATCTACTGCTGAAACTCCTTCACGCTGCCGACTTTGACGTGGAGCAAGCACAACGCGGTATTCTCTACATTGATGAAGTAGACAAGATTGGTAAGACTAGCGCCAATGTCTCGATCACACGTGACGTTTCGGGCGAAGGAGTTCAACAGAGCCTCCTTAAAATGCTCGAAGGTACGGTCGCGAACGTTCCGCCTCAAGGTGGTCGAAAACATCCTGAGCAACAATACATTCAGCTCGACACCAGCAATATCCTCTTCATTGTTGGGGGTACATTTGTGGGGATCGAAGAAATCATTCGAAAGCGACTTGGTCATAAAACGCTTGGCTTCGGCGGACAAAATGTCAGGAACGAGCAGAGCGAAGCAGAATTACTTACCCAAGTTCAGACCGAGGATATCCTTCAATTCGGCCTTATTCCCGAGTTGGTTGGTCGACTCCCGGTCGTCAGCTACCTTCAACCCCTCGACGAGGCAGGTTTAGTGCGTGTCATGAAAGAACCACGTAATGCACTCGTCAAGCAATATCAGGCACTCTTTCAAATGGAAGAGTGTGAGTTGAACTTCACCGATGATGCTCTCCACTATGTGGCGAGGAAAGCACTGGCAAAGGGTGTCGGTGCCCGTGGCCTCCGTGGAATCGTTGAAGAAGCGATGCTCGACATCATGTATGATCTGCCTGAGCAAGAAAAAGGGACGGTCGTCAAGGTCGACGAAAATGTCGTTGCGGGCAAGAAAGACGTTTTCCAAATGCCGAGCACGAAAAGTGCTTAAAGACCAAGAGCGACCGGACAGTTTGACGAGATAATCCCGTTAGGCCGAGACCCCTTTTTTGAGGTCTCGGCTTTTTTGATGCTTCTGAGTGTTCGGCTGGATCTGACGGCCCGCCTGGTAACTTCCCACTCTCAATCTGACTGCGGGAAACCGTCCTCTTTCTTGTAAAATTTGGTGATATCAAGTGACGCTCGACGTTCCTCCTCCATCAACTTGATTCGTGACTCCAAACGTTCCATGCGACGCATTAACTGAGGAATGATCTCATGCGTATCATCCGGTCTCTCAGGTCTCGGAACTACGGGATAGCCAAGATGCCTTTGTAGAGCACCAAAAAGAAACAGCGGCTCCTTACGGCGATTACCAAAAGCAATCCTGCCTTCTTTCCTGCCAAAAAGGAAAGGCCCTTTACCTTCGAGGCTTTGACCCGCAGCGACCAGTCGCTGCGAGTACTCTTCACTAGCGAGAACAAGAAGGTCAGCAATTTCGACCAATCCAATCTGAGCTCGAAATTGCAGAATCCACTTTGCCCATTCCTTGGTAAAGATTGGATCTGAACTGATCGCTGTGAGACCGCGGTCGTAATGCAAACGATTACGACATAAGACCTCAAACTGATAAAAGAAGAGACCTGCTGCTGTGCAATCTTTTAATCGATAATTGGCTTCAGCTTCCAGAACTTGGAGCGCGGTCTGGATTGTGAAACGTCCCGCTTCTTGCTCGGCTTGATGAATCAAAAAAGCTTGAAAGGGGGTAAAGTAGTGCGCTAGCTTGCTCATCGCTGGGGACATCAAGCCAGAGTGCTTTAATTCCGTCAGCAAGTAATCGATTGCAAGAGGTAATTTTGTCGTGGAGAGTAGCTCATACCGAATCTGCTCGAGCAACTCCTGCATCGGCATTTCTTCCGCGGAGCGTTCACGAAGCAGTTGAAAAAGATATGCCTGCTCCACGTACTCTGAACGATCAAGTGCGGAGGTTAACATAAGGGCACGACTCAACAAACGGGGATCAGTAAGTCGTGACAGTGTAGCAGGTCGGACAATTGTCGCGTGGAAGAGGAGGGTCAAGCAGGTTCCCCTCATCACTCGGCGAACCCGTCACTCCATGCAATCTAGAGGAGACTCATGATTTCCCCGGGGAGCCAATTCCCCATCGCTCCCTATTCCGCAGCGCACCCTTTTCTGCGGCGCGCCCTTTTCTGCGGCGCGCCCTATTCTCCAGAGTATCGCGAGAAAACGACACATGCGTTGTGACCACCGAACCCAAAGCTATTACTCATGGCGTAGTCAACTTCTAAGGGCACAGCTTCGTTGGCGGTGTAATCTAGGTCGCACGCGGGGTCTGGATTCTCGAGATTGATCGTAGGCGGAATCTTGGAGTCGACGATCGCTTTACTCAAAATAACCGCTTCAATACCACCACTCGCTCCTAATGAGTGCCCAAGGGCGCTCTTGGTGCTACTGATTTTCAAGTGATTCGCATGCTCGCCAAACACTCGCTTGATCGCGGTGGTTTCCGCTTTATCACCGAGTGGTGTGCTCGTTCCATGAGCATTGACGTAGTTAATCTGCTTGGGCTCGATACCCGCATCTTGGATAGCGAGAGCCATCGCCTTTGCTGCACCATTTCCTTCAGGGTCGGGTGCTGTGATATGGCCTGCATCACTGGTGGTTCCATACCCTAAGACTTCAGCATATATCTTTGCGTCCCGTGCTCTGGCGTGCTCCAATTCTTCAAAGACAAGAATTCCAGCACCTTCAGCGAGCACAAACCCATCTCTGTCGGTATCAAAAGGTCGGCTAGCGCGAGCTGGCTCGTCATTCCGTGTTGAGAGGGCCTTCATATTTTGAAAAGCCGCCAAGCCCATTTTTGTGATCGCTGCCTCGGTGCCACCGGTGATCACAAGGTCGGTCTCGCCGAGCCTCACGCTCCTTAGAGCATCCCCCATTGCGTTGGTGGCACTTGCACATGCCGTTGCGACTGCGTAGTTCGGACCTTTGAGACCATGAGCAATGGAAAGATTACCGCCTGCAGCATTCACCATCATCTTAGGAACGGTAAACGGACTCACCCGGTCAGGTCCCTTAGCGATCATGCGTTCAATTTGTGATTCAATTTCTCCGAGTCCACCAATTCCTGAACCCAAGATAACACCACACTTGCCGCGATCTGTCTTGTCAAAGTCAAGTCCAGCATCTTCAATTGCTCGGCTTCCAGCGTAGACAGCAAATTGAGTGAAACGATCAAGTCGTTTTGCTTCGCGCGGATCTACGAGTCCAGATAAATCAAACTCAGCGACCACACCACCAAAGTGGACTTTGTAGAGGCTGGTGTCCATGGTTGTGAGAGTTTGAACACCACTCTCACCCGCACACAGACGATTCCAAAAGGCATCCACATCATTGCCCAACGGTGTCACTACCCCGACACCGGTGACGACAATCCTTCGCATCGCTGGTTTTTGCATCACAAAAGCCTTGG
>JAYYHM010000518.1:0-7774 GCA_036148415.1 Planctomycetota bacterium | reverse complement strand
AAGAACAATATTCACCTCCTCGTGAAATCAACTGCGAATATCAAAATTCAGATTGTCATCGATAACTACCAAATGACAGGCTACAACGGCCTGCTATTCGGTGGAACTCTGCTAAAAGGCAATGCCACGGACACCCAAGGCAAATGGGCATGGAAAACGATTGGTGGAACGCTTCGGAAGTACGTCGGTCACCGCGCCTACCTGGAAATCGTCGATAGCAACGATGGGGAAATTTCCATTGATCAGATACTCTTCTCCAACTCGGGTGCTCCAGCGATCAACGAAGGTGAGGCCTTAGATGAAGCAGGTCTTAAAGAACAGCTAGCCCAAGCTAATGCCGACCTCAAAGCAGGAATTGGTAATCGCTGGTTGGCATGGCAATCTTTGAGTAATCCTGATTTAATTCAAGTCGTTATACCCGAACTGAAAGCCTATTTGGATTCCACCAAGACCGCGAACGACAAACTTTCAAATGCTCGCTTCGCGCTTGCTATGGCGCAAGGAACGGTAGAGGATGGTGCGGTCTACATTCGCGGTAGTCATACTAATCCCGGCGCGACAGTGCCTCCAAGAAATCTCACCGCTCTGGGTGGCATGACTGGATCACGGCTTGATCTTGCTAATCAACTTATCGATCCGAGTAATCCTCTGACATCGCGTGTGATCGTCAATCGGATCTGGCACCATCTCTTTGGTACAGGAATCGTACCAACAGTTGATGATTTCGGACCACAAGGACAACCGGCTTCGAACCTCGAGCTCCTCGATTGGCTGGCCACCGATCACATCAATGCCAATTGGTCGATGAAACACACCATTCGGACAATCGTACTTTCGGCGACCTACCGACAGCAGAGTGTGCCCAACCCATCTTTGAAATTCGATGAAATTGCCACAGCAGATCCGATCAATGAAACCTTGTATTTCATGCCAATTCGTCGATTAACGGGTGAATCGATCCGTGATGCCATGCTTATGGTTTCTGGAAGCCTGAATGATTCGCACGACGGTGGAAGCGTCCCAACTCACCGAACCGAATTCATGACCGGCCGTGGAGCTCGGGGTAGCGGGCCACTCGATGGAAATGGACGACGAAGTATTTATCTATCCGTCTACCGTAATTTCCTGAATCCATTCTTCGCTACCTTTGACACACCCAATCCATTTGGCCCGCAGGGGCGGCGGAGCAAATCCAATGTTCCTGCGCAGGCTTTGACTTTAATGAACGATCCGTTAGTGTTAGAACTTTCGAAACGTTGGGGGAAAAAGGTAATGACCAATCAGAAGGATTTGGCTGCGGAAAGGATTCGCTCGATGGTGATTGCAGCTCATGGTCAAGAGCCAAACGAAGATCAGCTGAGGGCCTTTGGAACCTTCTTGGAAAGTCAAGCCGAGGTTCACGGACGTTTAGATGAACGAGCGTGGAGCGATTTGGCTCACACTCTCTTCAACATGAAAGCGTTCTATTTCTTGCGATAACGAAGGTTCGGTGTGGAATCACTTCAACGAATTCAAGACTGGCTAACTGTGAATCCAAGAGCAGAAAGCTATCCGAACCTCGCAAGAAGAAAAATATGCACTTATAAGCTTTGCTTCTGTTTCCTGGCCTGCTTCATGCTTGCCACCCCTGAGCTGCATGCACAACAAAATGCTTCTCCTGGGACCGAAATGGAGCATCAAAGTCTTGAATTATTCGAGAAAGTGATTCGACCGACGCTTTTGGATCAATGCATTAGGTGCCATGGGGCGGAGAAACAGAAAGGTGGTTTGCGTCTCGATTCACAAGATGGCTGGAAGACGGGTGGAGAGTCGGGTGAAGCGGTGCATCCCGGGGACTTGGACAGTTTGCTCTTGGAAGTCATCCGATACGAAGGTGGAATGGATATGCCACCTAAAGGAAAGCTACCAGAGAGCACCATCTCTGCTTTTGAAGAATGGGTGAAACTCGGCGCGGTCGATCCGAGACGAACATCCATCAGCAACTCAGCCCCCAACACGATGACAGCTCCAAATCCAGTGGATGCTTCGTTTTGGTCATTTCAACCGCTCATTGCGCCAGAGGTACCTAAGGTTGTTGATCATGATCACTGGACATCCACTTCTTTGGACTTCTTCATTCTTGACCAACTCAACAAGAAAGAACTTATACCGTCATCACGGGCTGACCGTGAGACGCTGATCAGAAGACTTCACTACGACCTGACAGGGCTTCCACCCTCCGTTGAATCCATTAAAGATTTTGTTGGGGATCCTGATCCCAATGCATGGAGCAAACTTGTAGACCATCTCTTGGATCAACCAGAGTTTGGTGAACGCTGGGGAAGGCATTGGCTTGATGTTGTTCGATTTGCTGAATCCAGCGGTGGTGGACGGACACTGCTTTTTCCGGATGCTTGGCGATACAGAGATTACGTGATCGACGCATTCAACAATGACACACCTTACGATCAATTCGTTACCGAGCAGATAGCCGGTGACTTGCTGAGCAGTGAAAACCATCTGGAACGCCAAAAGCAGATCATCGCTACCGGCTTTCTACTGCTTGGCCCGACCAACTACGAAATGCAAGACAAAGATATCCTTGAAATGGATGTGGTTGATGAGCAATTGGACACGATTGGTAAATCATTGATGGGGATGACGATAGGATGTGCGAGGTGTCACGACCACAAATTTGACCCAATCCCAACGGCTGATTACTACGCTCTCGCTGGGATTTTCAAGAGCACTCACTCACTCGTTCATTCCAATGTTTCTTCTTGGAACAAAGTCCCGCTGCCGTTGGATCGAAAACAGGAAAAATTAATCGCACAGCAAGAATCCGAGCTGGCAGAGATAGGTCAAGAGTTACAAGATCTCAAGAAACGACTCAGTGCTCTTGAGGGTGATCCCAAGACAACAAAACCAGTAGCGATAGAAAGTATCAACGGAATCGTTATTGACGATGACCAAGCGGTTCGCAAGGGAGATTGGATCGAATCCACGTTCAGCCCCGGATATGTAGGCAAGCACTACCTGCATGATGAGAATAGGGATCTTGGCAGCAAATCTGTGTCCTTTTTCGACAGGAAAGGGGCTTTGGGATCGTTCACGGTCTACCTGAGCTACACTCCGGGAGCTAATCGCTCAACGAAGGTCCACGTCGCCATCCGGCATGCTGACGGTGAAACGGTCAAGATCATCAATCAACGTACAAAGCCAAAAATACAAGGCAGCTTTCACGAACTCGGGAAATTTACGTTTGATAAACTCCACCCCGCAGAGATCACGATCTCAAATCAACCCGGACAAGATGGTGTAGTGATCGCAGATGCGGTCATCCTCGCATCCGCGAAACAAACTCTTGAGGAAACATTCCCTGATGCAACACCCGAAATAACCCCGGAAGAGAAAGCCGGGATCGAATCGCTAAAAGCTCAAATTGCATCATTGGAGAAAACAAGCAAGCAGTTGGAATCGAACAGAATCCAGCGACCCGTCGCGATGGCTGTTGCAGATATCAAGTCACCTTGCGACATTTCCATCGCTATCCGCGGAGTCGTATCCAACCAAGGTGAAGTCGTTCAGCGCGATGTTCTCTCTGCTGCAAAATGGGAGCCATTTCCCACGATCAAGTCGCAGCAAAGCGGCCGAAGAGAATTTGCCAAGTGGGTCACCGACCCCAAGCATCCACTTACCGCAAGGGTGATGGTGAATCGAATCTGGTACTGGATGATGGGCCGTGGCCTTGTCCGGTCACTGGACAACTTCGGCAGCACCGGAGAAGAACCCTCCCACCCAGAACTCCTCGATCACCTCGCCTCTAAATTTGTTGCAGAAGGCTGGTCCGTGAAGCAATTGATCAAAGCGATCGCGCTCTCGAGCACCTATCAACAATCCTCAAAGACTAGCCCAAGCACCGAACTCGACCCTGAAAACCAGTTTTACCATCGAGCCAATCATAAAAGACTGCGAGCGGAGGATCTTCGTGACACGTTATTGCAAATAGGTGGAAACCTCGATTTGACCCGAGGCGGACCGAGCATCAAGGCGGGGACTAAAATTGAGTACGGCTATCAATTTGAAAGCACACGACGCAGTGTCTACCTACCCATCTTTCGCAACACCTTGCCCGAAGTTTTTGAAGTTTTCGACTTTGCTGACCCGAATATCCAACAGGGGAAACGCAACGAAAGCACCGTCGCATCCCAAGCACTCTGGCTTATGAATCACCCTATGATTCTTCAGCAAATGGAGAAAGCTGCTCGCAGACTTCTCACCATGAATGGCACGAACGACGAAAAAATAGAATTGGCTTTCCTTGAGACTCTGGGACGCCTACCGACTAAAATTGAGTTCGAAATCACTGAACAATTGCTTAGCTTGAATGCAGAACCGTACTCCAACTCCAAGAATGAAGCTGCTGCGGCCAACGATGAAATGCTTGATCGCTGGACCATGGTGTACCAAACGCTCTGCCAGAGCGTTGACTTTCTTTATTTGAATTGAATCGGCATGGATCCACTGACAAATTTCAACCGACGAAACCTGCTCAGGTCTTTAGGCTGTGGGTTCGGACATCTTGCAGCCTCCGCCCTGGCAGCCTCAGGATCGGTCAATGCATCCGATGCTGCAAAGAAAACCCAAACGATTCCCAATCCACTCGCCAGTCGCAAACCCCATTTTCCTCCACGAGCCAAGCGTGTCATCTTCATCTTCATGCAGGGCGGACCCAGCCATGTTGACACATTCGACTACAAGCCAATCCTAGAAAAGCGTGATGGTGAACAAGAAGTTTTTGATGACGCGCGAGTGTTGGCAAAAACCAAAGAAGTTGTGAAGCATCGCATCTTTCAATCTCCTTGGAAATTCAAGCGGTATGGCGAATGTGGGCAGTCGGTTTCCGAGCTTTTCCCTCACATCGCGAAACATGTTGATGACCTTTGCTTTCTTCAAGGCATGCACACTGACGGTGTCGCTCATGGTCCTGCGACCCTATTCATGCATACTGGCTCCATTAATCTGGTGCGACCATCGATCGGTTCGTGGGTACTGTACGGACTGGGTAGCGAGAATGAGAATCTTCCAGGCTTCATCACGCTACAGCCTTCAATGGGCAACGGCGGACCAAGAAACTACAACAACGCATTCCTACCCTCGGTGTATCAGGGTACAGCGATCGGCCGAGCCGGCGGACGCACAGCAGATATCCAGCTGAAGAATGTCACCAATTCAAAATGGTCCAAGTCTCAGCAGGAGCGGCAACTTGAAATCTTGCGACGGCTCAATCAACAACAAGTGGAAAGGCACGCGGGTACCAAAGAATTTGATGCCGTGCTCAATTCTTACGAACTCGCTTGGCGCATGCAAACCAACGCTCCGGATCTACTGGATCTTTCGGAAGAGCCTGAGCATATCAAGAAGATGTATGGCATCGGGCAGAAAGCGACCGAAGATTTTGGGCGACAGTGCTTGATGGCGAGACGTTTGTGCGAAGCGGGGGTACGATTCGTACAAGTGAACTACGGAGACAACACCAACAATCCTCGATGGGATCAACATTCGAATCTTACCAAGCATGCGGAGCATGCGATGAACACGGATCAACCTGTTGCGGGACTGATTCAAGACTTGAAGCAACGCGGATTGCTTGAAGACACACTGATTTGGTGGGGCGGTGAATTCGGGCGTACACCCTACGCACAGTCCAACGGCACGGGTCGTGACCACAATCCAGATGGCTTTACGATTTTCGCTGCGGGAGCAGGTGTAAAACCCGGTTTCAGCCACGGGCAAACCGACGAGTTTGGCCATCATGCGATTCAAGGAAAAGTCCATATGCATGATTGGCATGCAACCTTACTGCACCTACTCGGACTTAACCATGAAGAACTGACATTCCGTCATGACGGCAGGGACTTTCGCTTAACCGATGTTCATGGTGACGTTGTTCATGAAATCATTAGCTGAACCTCATCGCTCTGCCGCATCATCGATTGGAATGCAAGTCAGGGCAAAAGCTCACACCCAATACAGCCTGGGCCAAGGCTATTCGCGAAGTAGCGCGACTGCACCTCGCTCCTGTGACAATTCCTTGTTCACAATCTGTCGTCTTAACATGGCGAGAGGATTCAGATCCTCCTTTGCCATCGCATCTTGAAGACCACCTTTGATGGACAGCGTGCCAGAAAAACTTTCAGCGAGGCCTTGAGTATAGGCCATGAAAGTTTCACCAGGCTGTAAATGAAAAGACTCAATCACGGGATCCACTTCAATCTGTGAATTCAGTGGGTCGCTAACTTGAGAGCAAACCGATCGGCTTCCGTAACGATTTCCAATCACCGCTTCGAGAGAACCTGCCAAAGCGAGTTCGCCCTCGCCACTGTATGGATCAATCCGTGCATAGAGGAGAGACAGCAATTGTTCGGACGTACTGGATTGCCAGAGCGTATCACTGATTCGCTGCAGGAGATCGGCAGGCTTATGCCGATAACCGGTGTGAGCCGTCAAGGCAGCCCTTGCCAATGCGGCTGTCATGGCGCCTTTGACAGAATCCTCGATCGCCTCAGCAAGAACAATCATCAAAGTACCATCGGGGAGAATATCCCAGAGGTGCCAGCCTGTTGCCCAGGGCCTCGGTGATTCGAGCAAACCATCGACTCGCCATCCCGACGCAACCAAACTACCCACGGGCAGGGATTCATATTGCCACTGTGCGAGATCCTGAGCAGGCTCATGGCGCAGTTCACTGATTTGCTGCTTCTCTGATGATGCACGCTTCAGGCGATCCCCGATTTCGGAGGCGGATAACTCGGCGACGGTTGTTTCGGCGACGCTGAAACTCCTCTTCGTTTGGGAGTAGAGCCAAAGCGTTCCAACAGGAACACCATCACTTTCGATGGTCGCGCATATCGCTGCTGGATAACCCGCCTCCGGGCTGCTCCAGGTTTCAGAATCCTGAGCATGAAGATCATCAATGGCGACGACACCATCGACCATCGCCTGAAGATCTCCGCGGCTCCCACGAAGAGAACGCGGCGGATGCTCGATCCGGTCCTCTGGCAGACCATGAGTCATTCGGCAACTGAGCTGCTGAGTCTCTTCATCAAGCAAATAGATTGCCGCAGCCTGACAGCCGCTCCCTTTGACGGCACGCTCCAGAGAACTGCTGATTTGGAAAGAGAGCTTTTTTTGCTCAGCTTCGCCACCCAAAATGGGAGCCCTTGCCGCGAGCTCCATTTCTTGAAGTCGCATGCGTTCACGATTGACCTGTATCTCTTGCGCGAGCGCGTTGGCGGATTCGGCGAGTCGGGTCGCCGCAAGCTTACCCACCGAAACCTCTGAGCTCATCTCGGACGTGTGAAGATTCACGGCGGGGAGGATGGCGACGTCTCCCCTTTGGATGGACTTCTGATCGACACGCCATCCGGTCACGTCAGAATAGGATTGCCAGAAAGACTCGAGCGGGGTCCTCTCTTGGGGGACGGAGGAATCGGCAGGGACATGATGCCCATGAAGACGCAGGTAATTGGGAATCGTTTTGGTCACGACACAGCCTGAAAGCGATAACGGCTGAACGCTCAGATCTCCTGCCCCGGAAACGTCAGCTCGAACGGAAATGGTTGTGTTTGCATTCCTGTTGCGAGAGAACGTATCGACTGATCCCGAGACTTTTCCTGAACCCTTTGACCGTTAAACCTACCGAACTCTACCAAGACGCACGCGTAACCGGCGCAATCCCCAAAACAGCTAAAAGATGCCACGGATAGACACGCCCCCAAAAATGCCATCTAGC